>NZ_JABERK010000051.1:0-12493 GCF_013004315.1 Acinetobacter sp. ANC 5378 | reverse complement strand
GCTCGTCCGGGCAACAGATCCTTAATCTGTTGCCACTGATCATCTCTTAATGCATAGCGTTTAGTCATGAAAAAATAATGAGGACAGATTAGATTTTCTCAAGCTAATTGATGACAGGCCCTAGCGACTTACACTTTAATTAAGTCTTTACCTTGCACCAAAATGAATGTCAATACGGTACCTATAACAGCAACCAAGCCGCCCACGATCCCAATCTGACTTAAGCCATAACTTGTCGTGACCATTTTACCTAATGATGTCCCACCGCCAATCCCGACATTATAAAGGCCTGAATAAATCGCCATGGCGACATCAGTTGCATCCGCATGAAAATAGATAACCCTATATAGAAATACCCAAAAAATTTAACAATATTGAGCAGCTATTTATGGCATGTTTATTCCTGTTCACACGAATGAGAGAATAAAAATTTTGGAAATTAAACACAAAGATGATGGCAAAAAAGGTGAATTTTATATCGGTGACAATCATCAGCATCTAGCGGAAATGGTCTATACCTGGGCCGGTGAAAGTGTCTTTATTATTGAACATACCGATGTAGACGATTCTCTGCGTGGACAAGGTGTGGGCAACAAATTACTTGAGCGTGTAGTCTCTTTTGCACGAGAGAAAAATATCAAAATCATTCCGCTCTGCCCTTTTGCCAAGTCCGTTTTTGATAAAGATTCATCTATTCATGATGTGTTGAAATAAGTTATTTTTAAAGTATTCTAATTTCAATCAAGTAAAAAATTGAGGGATAGCGATGCAGTTTCAACATGATGATAATGGTCAAAAAGGCGAATTTTTTACTTTGAATGATTCAGGTCAACGGATTGCAGAAATCAGTTATATCTGGACAGGTGAGCATCAAATTATCGCCAATCATACCTGGGTTGATGATGTTTTGCGTGGACATGGAGTAGCGCGCCAGTTACTGGATGTTTTGGTGGAATTTGCACGTCAAAAACGATTGAAAATTGTCCCAACCTGTTCTTATGTTGACGTCATGTTCAAACGTGATAAAAGCTTTGCAGATGTTGTGGCTTAAGTTTGTCGTGATTTAAAAAAGCCCAAAAACTGGGCTTTTTATTTTTTGAGCCAATTAAGCAAGATCGATAATCACCTTCATTGCATTCTCGTCTGCGGCGTGTTTAAACACATCATAGGCTTTCTCAAATTCAGCAAATTTAAAGTGATGGCTGGCCAACCGTTCCAAAGGTAGTTTTCCGGAACAACAGGTTTTTAGCAACATGCCGGTGGTATTGGTATTCACTAAACCTGTGGTGATGGTCAGATTTTTAATCCAGAGCTTTTGCAGTTCAAAATTAACCGATTTGCCATGCACACCGACATTGGCCAGATGACCACCTTCTTTTACCACGTTCTGGCAAATGTTCCATGTTGCCTCTGCACCTACTGCCTCTATCGCACAATCGACCCCCCGCCCTTCGGTAATTTCTAGAATACGTGCAATCGCATCTTCCTTGCCGGAATTAATGGTATGGGTCGCACCTAATTCTTTAGCCAGTGCGAGGCGGTTATCATCCATATCTACAGCAATAATTTGCGCTGGTGAATAGAATTGCGAAGTCAGTAAGCAACCCATCCCGATTGGTCCTGTTCCCACAATTGCAATGCTATCCCCCGGTTTGACATCGCCATATCGCACGCCAATTTCATGGGAGGTCGGCAATACATCCGATAAAAACACCGCGATATCTTCATTTAAGCCTTCAGGTAAGGGATAAAGCGAGGTATCGGCAAAAGGCGTCCGCACATATTCTGCATGCGCACCATCAATCATGTAACCCATAATCCAGCCCCCTCCGTTACGGCAGTGAGCGTAGAGTTGTTTCTGACAATTTTCACAAGTTCCACAGCGGCTGACGCAGGAAATAATCACCCGATCGCCTTTTTTAACATTCTTGACGGCCGAACCGACTTCTTCAACGATACCAATACCTTCATGACCTAAAATACGACCATTAAATCCACCGGTCTTCTTCTTGGCCTCTTCCTGAATTTCGGGGTTTTTACCTTTCCAGATGCCTAAATCTGTACCGCAAATGGTGGTTTTTGTGACCCGGATGACCGCATCCGTTGCATCAATAATCTGAGGGATGGGACGGTCTTCAAAACGGATATCATTTTCGCCGTAGTAGACCATTGCTTTCATTGTTGTCATTAGCTTGTTCCTTTTAGTATTCGCCTACTTTCATTACGTATTGATATATTTTAAATTTTTCTCAAAATTGAAAACTGTTGTTTTAAATTGAGTCTAACCAAATATGAACAGTAGCATGAAAGACCTATAGTTGGGCTCTTAGGTATTTGTCGCTTGTTTAATTGTGGCTTATGGATACACAGAGCTTCGCTCTCTAAGCTAGCAATAGTCGTTGACGAAGTCATTACTTAGACAGTTTTGCTTACAGAATGCTTTAATTTAATGACGACTGAACTGGTTCAAGACAAAAAATTATCAATACGGACTTTTATTTCAGGTTATTTATGAGAGTTATTTTTATAAAAATGATTAAAAACTATGCCTGAAACTTATTGTGTCATTGTGATGTTTAGATGGAATTGGAGTTTGGTGGAGGTTGCAACGTAAATTAAAGTCTAAGTTGGGCTTTATTATTTTTGAATCGCGGATTCAAGTACCACGTGCGACACATTGGTAGTTAGTTGAAAAAAGTTAAGTGTATTAGAATCCGCCAAATAAAAAAGCCCGCTATACGGGCTTTTTGTTAAAAACAGAATTAGGCTTTTAAAGCAGTTATCAATTTCTGATGTAAACCACCAAAACCGCCATTCGACATAATCACCACAGCATCGCCCTCGCCTGCTTCACCGGCTATAGTTTTGATGATGTCATCCAGTGAACGTGCCACAATGGCTTTATTGGGTGCAGCATCAATCACCGGTTGTAAATCCCAGTCCAGACCTTCTGGTTGATACCAAATCACTTCATCCGCCAAACGTGCTGAATGCGCCAAACCATCTTTATGACTCCCCATACGCATGGTGTTAGAACGCGGTTCAATGATTGCCCAAAGTTTGCGTTCACCAAGACGTTTACGTGCGCCGTCCAAAGTGGTTTCAATTGCGGTTGGGTGATGGGCAAAGTCATCATAAACTTCAATACCTTTCACAGTATCTAGTAATTCCATACGGCGTTTTACACCGCCAAAGTTTGAAAGTGCTTCACATGCAGTTTCAATGGATACACCCACATGCTCAGCTGCGGCAATAGTCGCCAAGGCATTGGCAACGCTATGTTGACCGGTCATATTCCATGTAACGATGCCTTTAACAACACCATTTTCTAGCACTTTAAAGTGTGAACCATCTGCAGAAAGTTGCTCGGCAGATAATGATGCTTTTTCATTGGTATCTAGTGAAGTGCGAACTACAGGTGTCCAGCAGCCCATTTCCAAAACTTCATCAATATTGGTTTCAGTAATGGGGGCAATAATACGGCCTTCACTTGGAATGGTACGTACCAGATGATGGAACTGTTTTTGAATGGCAGCCAGATCATCAAAGATATCGGCATGGTCAAATTCAAGATTATTTAAAATCGCAGTTTTTGGATGGTAATGCACAAACTTGGAACGCTTGTCGAAGAATGCAGAATCGTATTCATCCGCTTCTACACAGAAATATTTGCCACCGCCTAAACGTGCACTTTCACTAAAACCCAGCGGTACGCCACCAATCAGGAAACCCGGGTTTAAACCGGCCTGATCAAGCACCCAAGCCAACATGGTCGTTGTGGTCGTTTTGCCATGCGTACCGGCGACGCCAAGAACATGCTTACCTTGTAATACATGATCTGCCAAAAATTGTGGACCTGAAATATACGGTAAACCTTCATTCAGCATATATTCCACAGCATCAATGCCACGTTTCATGGCATTACCGACAATCACCAAATCTGGATGTGGCTGCAAATGGCTACGGTCATAGCCTTGCATTAAGGTAATACCTGCATTTTCCAGTTGGGTCGACATCGGTGGATAGACGTTCGCATCTGAACCCGTCACCTTATGTCCTAAATCACGTGCCAATAGTGCCAGCGAACCCATAAAGGTGCCACAGATACCCAAAATATGCAGATGCATTCGTTTTAACTCCACTGCTTTTTTGACACATCACGGTGTTGTTGGTGGTGTCATTATTGATTCAATTTGAAAGCAACGATATCAAGGGTTTTGTGGAAAAGATAGTCTTTCTTGTATCTATTCATAGGATTGCATCATGCGTTTTATATCGCTGTTATATGGGCATGGTTCGCTGGAAAAATCATGGATGAAATGACATGCTTTTTTAGTGGAAAAACGTAAAATATTCACGATTATTTCAGATAAATTGAATATGTTCTTTCCGCTGCTACTTTTAATTATTTCTAACTGTTTTATGACTTTAGCTTGGTATGGTCATTTGAAGTTTTTACATGGTGCACCGCTTTGGCAAGCTATTTTATTTGGTTGGGTGGTTGCCCTGCTCGAATACAGTTTTATGATTCCTGCTACTCGATTGCTCGCACAACAAGGCTGGGCAGTGGGGCAAATGAAAATTACCCAAGAAGTGGTGACATTACTGGTGTTTGTACCTTTTATGATTTTTCTGTTTAAGCAGCAGTTTAAACTGGATTATTTATGGGCAGGATTATGTCTTTTAGGTTGTGTATATTTTGTCTTTCGTAGTCAATAAACTGACCACTGCCCTATTTTTATCTATTTCTATAAAAAATATTGAAAATATCAGTCTGCTTGAGCTGTTAAATTTTGGTGGGATGAAAAATCAGTCTATAATATCGGGCTTGTGATTCATTTAAAGCTTGGCACTTGTCGAGATTTATCCTTCCTTACATTCGTTTATGGAATATTTGCAATGAATGCGGCTGCTGCAGACACTCAACCTCTCGTTGGAATTATCATGGGTTCTCAATCTGATTGGGCAACTCTGGAACACACTGCCAATATGCTTAAACAGCTTGGCGTCCCATTTGAAGCGGAAGTTGTTTCTGCGCATCGTACGCCAGACCGTTTATTCGAATATGCTGAAACAGCACGTGACCGTGGTATTCAGGTGATTATTGCCGGTGCAGGTGGCGCAGCGCATTTACCAGGTATGTGTGCAGCAAAAACTGATCTACCTGTATTAGGCGTTCCAGTAAAATCTTCAATCTTGAATGGTGTAGATTCATTGCTTTCAATTGTGCAAATGCCTGCAGGTATTGCAGTGGGTACATTGGCGATTGGTCCTGCTGGTGCAACCAATGCAGCGATTATGGCAGCACAAATTTTAGGTTTAACACGTCCTGAAATTGCAAAAAATGTTGCTGAATTCCGTGCTGCGCAAACTGAAAAAGTGGCGAGCAAAAATATTCCTGGTCAAATCTAAAGCCAAGCTTAAAACGGGACACACGTTATGGATAAAACCATCGGTATTTTTGGTGGTGGTCAACTAGGCCGTATGATGGCACAAGCTGCCCTACCGCTGAATATTCAATGCACTTTCTTTGAAGCCAATACAGATTGCCCTTCCGCTGCGATGGGTCAGGTGATTTCGACCAAAGCTGAAAATGGCTTACAAGATTTTATCAATAGTGCAGATGTATTCAGCCTGGAGTTTGAAAATACACCGCTAGCAGATGTTGATGTTTTAACCAAGCAAAAAGAACTGCATCCGCCACGTCAGGCTTTGGCCACTGCGCAAAACCGTTTGCTGGAAAAAGCTTTATTCGATCAACTCGAGATTCCTGTTGCGCCGTATAAAGCAGTCAACTCTTTAGATAGCTTAAAGGCTGCGGTTGCTGAATTATGTTTGCCGATTGTTTTAAAAACTGCTACTGGCGGTTATGACGGTAAAGGTCAGTTTGTGTTGCGTAGCGCAGAGCAAATTGATCAGGCTTGGGCGGAACTCGGGCCTGCCGGTTCACTGATTGCTGAAAGTTTTGTGACGTTTTCGCGTGAAGTGTCGATTATTGCGGTGCGTGGTCAAAATGGTGATGTGAAAACATGGCCATTGGCTGAAAATCACCATCACAATGGGATCTTGTCGCATTCGATCGTGCCTGCGCCAAACAGTACAGATTTACAGCCGGTTGCGCAAGACTACATCACTCGCTTGCTGAATCATTTGAATTATGTCGGTGTGTTGACGCTTGAATTGTTTGTGACTGACAAAGGCTTGTATGCCAATGAGATGGCACCACGCGTGCATAACTCAGGTCACTGGTCAATTGAAGGCGCTGTCTGCTCGCAGTTTGAAAACCACATTCGTGCAGTTGCGGGTTTACCCCTCGGCTCAACTGAAGTGGTTCGTCCAACAGTGATGGTGAACATTATTGGCAAGCATCCAAAATCTGAAGATGTCTTGGCCTTAAATGGCGCCCATTTGCACCTGTATAACAAAACTGAACGTACAGGCCGTAAAATTGGTCATATCACGCTGATGCCAAACGACAGCGCTGAATTAACCACTTTATGCCGTCAATTGGCGAAAATTTTGCCAGAACCTTTAGCATTAACTCAAGATATGAGCATTTAATCCTTCGATTGAATGATAAAAAAGCGGTCATGCCAATGACCGCTTTTTTTATGCCTGAAGTTCGGGCATGATTGCGCCTCTTTTGAGCTTATGTACCGTTTATCGGAACAGAATAAAAAATAACTGTATGTAATTTGTACAATCCTTTATAAATAGACTGCATAAAAAACAAACAAGTAGAATTGTGCTGTATTTAAGTTTTAGTCCTGTAAAACGATGCAGAAATTTTCAAATTCAAAAGATAAAAAATAAACTCAAAGTCATATGAATTTAAATTTAAAACCGGTGTGTTTGAATTTAAAAATATGAATTCAAAGTGTTTTGGAAAATATGAATTTAAACTTTTAGACATTTAATAGCATAAAAACAAAAGGGATTAACTTATCCACAGTATGTTTGAATTTAAAAAACGCATTTTAAATTTAAAAAATAAATTTAAATTCATATTTTTGAGTATTTTTTGAATTTAAAAGTTTTAAAATAGGGTTTGTGGATAACTTTTTTAAATTTAAAAAACAGAATATGAATTTAAAATGAAGGAAAATGAATTTAAATTTACGATTTGATTCAGAAATTAACGACTGATGGTGGTATGGTAAAAACATAATTTAAATTCAAATGCCATCAGGGATACTATGCGTCGCTTAGCTTTCGTTTTAGGTTCAGTTTTTCTTGCAATGACTCAAGCCAATGCTGAGCTGATTATTAATGGCCAACGTGTCACAGTGACTCCAACCACGCCTACAAATCAAATTTTTATTCCGCAAAATAATTTTCAGCAATGTATTGCCAATTTACGTACTCAAGCCATGACTTTGGGGGTGAATGGGTCGACCTATGACCGCTATACGCAAAATTTAACGCCTGATTATTCCGTCATTGAAAAATTAAATTACCAGCCTGAATTTTCTACGCCAATTTGGGATTATTTATCCGGTCTGGTGGATGAGGAGCGTGTGCAACTGGGACGTCAAAAATTAGCCCAGCATCAAGATGTACTCAATCGCGTTGCAGCAACTTATGGTGTTCCGGCTGAAACAGTGGTGGCAGTGTGGGGTGTGGAAAGTAATTTTGGTGATATTTCCGGAAGTTATCCTTTATTACAGGCTTTGGGTACTTTAAGTTGTGAAGGTCGTCGTCAAAGCTTTTTCCGTGGAGAATTTTTTACCACGATGCGAATTTTACAACGTGGTGATTTAACCGAGCAGCAAATGAAAGGCTCATGGGCTGGGGCATTTGGTCATACTCAGTTTATGCCTTCAACCTATGAAGAGCTTGCAGTTGATTTTGATGGTGATGGTCGTCGTGATTTGGTTTCTAGCACTGCAGATGCTTTGGCTTCAACGGCTAATTTCCTTAAAAAACGTGGCTGGCAAACCGGCATGCCGTGGGGGTTTGAAGTTCGTATTCCTGAAGGTATGTCGATCAGTAATGAAGGGCGTCGCAATAAAAAATCTTTAAGTAGCTGGGTGAGTCGAGGTGTGGTTCGTGCCGATGGCACTCCTTTAATCCAGGGGAATTTATCTGACAGCAGTTCGGCGGGATTAATGGCACCTGCAGGTGCAAATGGCCCGGTATTTTTAGTCTTTAAAAATTTCGATGCTATATATAGTTATAATGCTGCGGAAAGTTATGCTTTGGCGATTGCGCATTTGTCCGATCGTTTACAGGGTCAAGGTGGATTTAGTAAAGCCTGGCCAACCGATGATCCAGGAACTTCCCGTGCAGAACGACGTGAAATTCAGCAGTTTTTACTCAATAAAGGTTATGACATTGGTGCAGCCGATGGCTTGATTGGCGATAAAACCCGTCAAGCCATTCGCCAGGAACAAAATCGTTTAGGTTTGAATCCAACAGGTCGTGCAGGCCAACAAATTTTACGTGCATTTCGAAATGAAAATGCCCAGAAAATGATGAAATAATCATGTTTTAGAAATAAAAAGGTCTGCTTTAAGCAGACCTTTTTATTGTGAAATGTTTTTATAATTTATGCTTATACCGCTGTAATAGTACCTAAAACACGATAGCCTGCCGCACCTGTAACGGTGGGTAGGTTGCCACTTTGCTGATTCATAAAACGCATCGCCAGCCATGCAAAAGCGGTCGCTTCCACCCAAGTCGGCGCTAAGCCAATTGCGGAGGTGGTTTGAACTGACCAATTGTGTTTGCGCAAACGCCAGCGCAATTGCTCGAGTAAGTGTGAGTTATAAGCACCACCACCACAGACATAGACTTCACCGGTATCCATATCGGAACGGTAAATGGCTTTTTTAATTGCCCGTGTGGTGAGTTTTAATAAGGTCGCCTGAACATTTTCAGGAGTATCTTCTAACTCGTTATATTCAAGGTCATTGCGCCAATCGGAAATTTGTTCATCTAACCATTCCAGGTTGAAGTCTTCACGACCGGTACTTTTTGGCGGTTCTTTAGAAAAATATTCATGAGCTTGTAGGCGGTCGAGCAGGCTGCGAATCGGATGACCGTATGCTGCCCAGTTACCATTTTCATCATAAGGTTGACCGGTATAACGATGACACCAGGCATCCATCAAAATATTGGCAGGTCCGGTATCAAAACCATATACAGCATCTGGATTACCCGCAGGTAACATGCTGACATTGGCAATGCCACCTAGATTTAAAATGACACGGTGAATGCTTGGGTGCTGGAACAAGGCCTGATGAAATGCAGGAACTAAAGGTGCACCTTGACCACCCGCAGCCATATCACGACGTCGGAAATCTGAAATTACTGGAATCTGGGTCATTTCAGTAATGATATTGGGATCGCCAATTTGCAAGGTAAAACCATGTTCAGGACGGTGGCGAATGGTTTGCCCATGCGAACCAATGGCTTTAATCTGGCTACGATCTAGCTGGTTCTTTTCAATCAGTTCATTAATGCCACCACCAATCATTTGTGCTAGCGCCACATCGGCTTTGCCCATGCGATCAATTTCGTTGTCACCAGGTAAAGTCAGCGCCATCAGTTCGTCACGTAAGTCCAAATCAAATGGCAAGGTGAGGGTGGCATGAAGCTGCAATGGATCAAATGAAGCAGCCACAATGTCAACGCCATCCATGCTGGTGCCAGTCATTACCCCAATATAGATCGCTGTCATGATGATAGTTAAGCCTGCATTATGCTGAAAAAGTGTTAGTATATCGCACAAATTGTATAACTGATGTATTGGGTTTTGTGATGTCAAATTTCCTGCCGGCTGAAGAACAACTTGCCCTCATCCAACGAGGCACTCATGAGATTATTTCTGAAGAGGATCTGTTAAAGAAACTCAAAGAAAATCGTCCCTTAAAAATTAAAGCGGGTTTTGACCCAACAGCACCTGACTTACATTTAGGTCATACTGTACTTATTAACAAGCTAAAAGTATTCCAAGACTTGGGTCATGAAGTGACTTTCCTGATTGGTGACTACACTGCCATGATTGGCGACCCGACAGGTAAAAGTGCAACCCGTCCGCCATTGTCGCGTGAGCAAGTGTTGGAAAATGCAAAAACTTATCAAGAACAAGTATTTAAAATTCTTGATCCGAATAAAACCAAAGTTCGTTTTAACTCTGAATGGTTTGCACAAAAAACCGCAGCCGATCTCATTCAGTTGGCGTCTCAGCAAACTGTGGCGCGCATGCTTGAACGTGATGACTTTACCAAGCGTTATAACAACCATCAGCCGATTGCGATTCATGAATTCTTGTATCCATTGGTACAGGGTTATGACTCAATTGCGTTAGAAGCAGATGTGGAACTGGGTGGTACAGATCAGACCTTTAACTTATTGATGGGTCGTACGCTGCAAGGTCGTTATGATCAGGAAGCGCAAGTCTGCATTACGGTTCCAATTCTGGAAGGTTTGGATGGCGTGAATAAAATGTCTAAATCTTTGGGGAACTATATTGGTGTGTTTGATGCACCAGGTGCGATGTACCAAAAAGTCCTTTCAATGCCAGACGCTTTAATCGAGCGTTATTTTGATCTGCTTAGCTTTAAATCACTGGATGAAATTGCAGTGTTATTAAAAGAAATGCAAGAAGGGCGTAATCCTCAAGAAATTAAAAAGATCCTTGCATTAGAGTTGGTAGAACGTTTCCACGGTGCGGAAGCGGCTGAGAATGCACATAAAGGTGCAGGTAATATCATTACAGAAGGTGAGCTGCCAGAAGGTACGCCAGAAGTGACCATTTCACGTGCTGAATTTGGCGGTGAAATGTTTATTGCTTCTATTTTACGTACGGCCGGTTTAACCAAAAATGCTGCACAGGCCAAAGATGCCGTGGCGCGTGGTGCTGTAAAAGTGGATTGGGAAGTAGTTGATGCGGGTTTCTCTGTGAGTGAGAACAAAACATACATCATTCAAGCAGGTAAAAAAGCGATTGCTAAAGTGACCTTTATAGACTAATGGGTTTCTTGAGTTTTTATTTAAGTTATTGAAATAAAAGCAGGCTTTGACCTGCTTTTATTTTTTATATCGTATATTAATATTTTGAATAAGCAAATTCAAAAAAAACCTTATAAAAACAATAGTTAAATTTTTCCAAATCTGTTGCATTCTGTTTTGCTTAAGTATAGGATTTATCCATCTAGACATCGTGTAGAAAACATATCTAGAGGGTACGTGTATAACAAAAGCTCCACAATTTTAAGTCTCTTCCCCAAGAGACTTTTTTTAAATTTTTACTGATAACTATAATAATGACATCATGGATCGAGCTATAGATTCAACTCCAAGGAAGAGATTTTGGGAGAGATCTCTTTCTTTTTTTCTATCTAAAATTTAGTCAATTTTAATTTACCTGATCTTTTTCACTGCCTAGATAGCAAAAAATTCCCTGTTTTAGAAAATCTTACTGAGCTTGGTTATTTTTCAGAAGTTATGAGTGTTTCGGCATTCAGGTGAATAAAATTGAGTTTGGGTAAGATTATTTTGACGAAGCTGCCGACACATAAAACGGTTATAATGATTTCTTCTCGCACCCCAATAATCGTATGTAGAGATAAATAAGCGCTGGCCTGGCCACTGCAATTAAAACTAAAATAATATCGCGATAAGTTTTGCATGAGCCGAAATTGAAATTAAAACAAATCGCAAATGATTGATACAAACCTTCCCCAGCCAAGAAGCCTAAATTTACTTTTTACCACCACGCACACTTCAAAAGCCGTGATTAGACAGCTCAATAAGCATAGCCAGAACCACACTAAAGGCTAATAAGGCCAGTCCACTAATTAAGAATAAGAGTCGCAAGGGAAATTGAGTTGGTATCATTTCAAACGGGGGGAATAAAACCAGGCTTAAACAACTCTTTGATTGGTGCTATTCACCGAATGGTTATAAAAATTACTTTTTTGAAGCAATGATCGTTTTTCGTGAAGATGGAATCATTCATGATGAATATTTAGTTTTAAACATGCTTGGTTATAGGTAAGGGGTATTCATGTCGTTGGCTTGTTTGTGGGAATGTGATTTAAGTAGATAGTATTTATAGCTTGATTTGAAATTTTGAAGATGGATATAGGGGTAGAAAGAAGTGATGGATTGATGATTTATGGTTTTAGTTAAAATATAAAATTCCAAGAAAATTTAAAAAAACCAATTTTTTTATTAAAAAAAGTATAAAAAATGACTAAAAAACATGATTTTTTACTGATTTTGTAGAAAAAACAGACATGCGTGATAAATATATCATTTTAGGGGTTGCGCGCATTTAGAAACTGTATAGAATACGCTGCATCCCGACGAGATAGACGGAAACGAACGAAGCGCGAAGCGCTGAGTTGTTGAGTTTATGGCGTTGAGTGACTTGTCTCTGACGAAGAGCAAGAAGATCATTAAGAGATTATGAAGAACAACTTGTGTGGATTTTTACTGGTTGATCGATCGAAATTATTTTCATTGATTGATGGTAGAAATTACT
>NZ_JABERK010000050.1:0-59968 GCF_013004315.1 Acinetobacter sp. ANC 5378 | reverse complement strand
AATACGGTATTCTGATGTGACAAAACCTGAATCCTGGTCGTTAAAGTGTTTGTTTGCACTCATATTTTAACTGTTCGGACTCAGGTTTTTTTATTTAAATCAAACTATGGGACAGCAGTGGCATTCATGCAGGTTTTTTTATGGACTAAATAAAGTTTTATTCAGCGCGTAGCTTAAGTTCATAGCCTGAGTATTTGCGAATATTAATCACCCCAGTATCCAGAATCAGGTATTGACCTTTAATTCCTAGTAATTTTCCGCGAATAACGGGGGTTTTATCCAGATTATGCGATTTGATTTTCTCAGGATATTCATCCACTGGATAAACAAACTCACGTGGCAATTCGCTTTCCATGATTTCAACCGTTTCATTGAATTCGAGGTTTTGACTGAATTCCTCACGAATGGTTTGAATTTTCGGGGCAAATTCTTCAATTAGTTGCTCACGAACTTCAATCAAATCTAATGGCTCAGCTTCACCTTTCAGCAGTTTTCGCCAATCGGTTTTGTCTGCGACCTGTGTCCCAAACATAATTTCCAGTTGACCTGATAGACGGCGTGAACCCACTTTCATAATGGGTAGCGCTTGGGTTGCGCCTTGATCGAGCCAACGTGTTGGCATTTGTCCCTGACGGGTGATGCCCACTTTTAAAGCACTGGAATTGGCAAGGTATACAATATGCGGCTGGAAACAGACTTCATGCGCAAAACTATCTTCACGACACGTACCTAAGTGATAGTGACAAGTTTCTGGCTTCATGATGCACATGTCACATGAAGCTTTAGTTTTGAAGCATTTGTAGCAGTGACCTTGTGAGTATGATTTTGGAGTTTTACTTCCACAAGAAACACAATAAATATTGCCAGTCCACTCAATTTCGACTTCTTGTCCTAAACTAAATGGAAGATCAATTTCAGCACGATCTAGCACAAATTTATATTCTACATTTGCCTTACGGGTCTGTTGATCAGTTACAATAGGGTCCTTTAGACCTGCATGCATTTTATGGCAAATGCCTTGTAGTTCCATGAAGAATACTCTCTCAAATAATAAGGATGCAGTTATGGCTGAACAAAATGTCATTGCTTCAATGCTAGACGATTTATCTAAAGAACAGCCTATTCAAACTGCATTATGTATTGGCCAAAATCTTGCACAATACGACAACAATCAATCAATTCAATGGCACTATTTTAACGTAATTGAGTTTTTAAATCTGCCTTTTACACAGCGATATGACTTGGGGCTGGTATTGCTTGATTCACCAGAGTTACTTGATATTTCCGATAATCAAAAATCACGATTGTTGGTCAAACTACGTGATTTGATGGCGAAGCGTATTGTGGTGGTGAGTCAGTTGCAAGATGAGAAATTATTACGTTCTTTAGGCTTTACCCAGCTAATTGATAAAACCCATCATGATAGCGATTTTGCTTTATGGCAATTTAATATCCTGACCTATAAGCATGTGCCGGACTGGTTTAATTCCAAATTTTGGGCAAATCCAGAAAACTGGAATAAATTTCGCTGGTAAGATTCAAGCATTTATTGCTTTTCCAAATCTTGCAAAACTTAACAATTTGTCCTCATTGCTGGTTTTGAAAGCATCATATGCTTTTCCTAAGTGAATAAAAGGATAATACGATGACCAATCTTAGCAATATTGTGGAAATGCTAGCTAAACAGGCTTTGGGTGGCAACCAGCAAAATCAGTCACAGCATCAATCACAGCAGGGCGGTTTAGGTGGGATTTTAGGTTTCGTACTGGGACAGATGAGCGGAAACAATACACAGCAACAATCTCAACCCAACCCGCAATCCCAACAGTCACAACAAGGTGGATTAGGCGGGATTTTGGGTTCGGTCCTGAGCCAGTTAGGTGGTGGAAACCAACAAGCTCAAAGAACACAACAAACGAGTAGTGTGGGTGGTGGTGCAAAAACATTATTGATTGCAGTTTTGCCTTTGGTTTTGGCGTGGATTCAAAAGCAAGGGGGTATACAAGGTGCTTTGGATAAATTGAAAGGCCAAGGCTTAACCAGTCAAGTGGATGATTGGGTTTCGACTGGTCCGGGTGAAAATGCAAGTGTGGATCAACAACAGGTTCAAAGCTTATTTGATGAGCAGGACGTAGAAAAAGTGGCGGAAGAAGCACATGTGCCTAAACAGGACATTTACAGTGCAATTTCAACGGTTTTACCACAAATTATTGATTCATTGACCCCACAAGGTGAACAGACCAATAAGCAAGAAGCCAATGCAGATATTCAACAAGTCATGAACTTGGTTTCTGGCTTTCTTAAACGTTAAGATTTTGCTTTTTAAGACTAGTTGGGTTGCTGACTTGACTGGTTTTTTATACCTAAAATTAATTTTGATGACTCACTATATTAACGACTTAAATGTTACTGATGATTTTCCATGCTAAAGAGGGTATTGGATTTGGATATTTTTTTAGCAATATAGTGCGATTTTTTTAGACGAATTAAAATAATCTGCGACTGAAATTCGAGTTCACCAAATTCCGGTTCAACCTGAACATAATGCAGTTGACCAAAGCTGTCTCGAACCCGTGCCTGAGCAGAAAATCCGGGGCGGGCATTGCCGCTGGATATCGTAGCTAAACGTCCAAGTAAACTGACTTGATGTCTGGTAAACGTGGGTTTGATGACTTGATCAAGACAATGAATCATAAACACAGTGAAGAAAATCGCAATGATGAGTGCAGGGATCACTAAGTAAAAAGCAGGTAGAAATTGCTGTTGCTGGGTATAAACACACAGTTGAAGAAAATAGCCTGCAAAACTGAAGTTCATCAGTAAAAACACCACAATCAGTGTCTTGGAAAATTTAACATTCAGCAAAGGGGATTCAGAAAGTTTCTTTGGAGAGAGTTTCTTTAGATATTGCGTCGGGCGAATATTGAAGTAATAGCCAAGGGTTTCTGCCATGCTGAGTAAAACTAAAGCCAGTAAACTTAAATGAAACGGGATTAAGTCATAGTTATGTAAAAACTCAAGCATGGCAAGATTCCATTAAATTATGTTCTATTTATTCTTCGTTGAGGTAAATTCCACCATCAGAATGCACGTTGATCGCTACTTTTTCAAGTGATTGCCCCTGGCAAGGACCAGAAATACATTCACCTGTTTCAACCAAAAACAATGCTCCATGGGTAGAGCATTCGATGTATTCTTGATCGCGATCTAGGAACTGGTTTTCTAAAAATTCCAGTTCCACCTGCAAGTGCGGGCAGAGATTCTGATAGGCATAAAATGCACCGTCACGCTGGGTAATAAAAATGGTATCACCATCTGGCGTTTCGTATGAACGCGCTTCACGTTCAGGAATTTCTTCCGTCATCGCAATTTTAATCATTATGCACATTCCTTTTGGAAGTTGTTTAATAATTCCGCGTAATTTTCTACACTCAGGCGTGGACCGAATTGTGAAACCACTTCACTTGAAATCAAAATCGCCAATTCAGCAGCAGCTTTTAAGTCTAAACCTGCATTTAATGCATAAAGGAAAGCACCTGCAAAGGCATCTCCGGCACCATTGGCATCTACCGCTGTTACCTTGCGACCTGGAACTTTAAGGGTTTGCTCGGAATCGGAGATTAAAGCGCCTTCTGCAGATAATGTAATGACAGTGTATTTGCTTTTTAATTGCAATTTAACCAATGCAGCTTCGATTGAATCAGTTTCTGTATACATTAACGCTTCATGATAATTACAAAGCAATAAATCTACGCCATCATCAAGCAATTCATCCAAACCTTGACGGGCATATTGCACCATTGCCGGATCAGATAAAGTTAATGCAATTTTTACACCATTAGCTTTGGCAATTTCACGTGCGTGTTTAACCGCTTTGCGTGCCGTATCGCTGGTCGATAAATAACCTTCAATATACAGCCATTTTGCTGTTTTTAAGGGTTCAAAATTGATTTGTGCTTCACTCAGTTCAGCCGTAATGCCCAGAAAAGTTTGCATGGTACGTTCAGAGTCAGGGCTGACAAGAACCATACAGGTACCAGTCACACCTTCACTGACTGATTTTTCAGTAGTTTGAATGCCAGCTTCATTTAAGCCTTTTAGGTAAATACGACCGAGTTCATCATTACCGACACGGCATCCGTAAAATGCTTTACTGCCTAAGGCACTAAAGGCAACGGTGGTATTTGCAGCAGATCCACCTGATGCTTGACCTTTGTATACTTGCGTTTCTTTTAAATTATTATATAAATTTGCTTGTGTTTCACCATCAGTCAACTGCATAGTGCCTTTTTGCAAATTTTGCTGAATAAGGAAATCGTCAGAGACTTTAAATTCTTGGTCGATTAATGCATTACCA
Source organism: Acinetobacter sp. ANC 5378 (assembly GCF_013004315.1). Taxonomy (NCBI): domain Bacteria; kingdom Pseudomonadati; phylum Pseudomonadota; class Gammaproteobacteria; order Moraxellales; family Moraxellaceae; genus Acinetobacter; species Acinetobacter sp. ANC 5378. The sequence continues at coordinate 55,611 of NZ_JABERK010000050.1, read as the reverse complement.
ATTGCAAAAAGATCAACAGTTGCCATGTCTTTCGTTCACATTTCAAAATAAAACGCTAAGTTTACACCAATGCTCATGATTGCTGTAGATTGATGAATAAAATTCAATATATGGCTGATTTATTCGTACAAAATGCACGATAGGAAACGATTAGGAAGGTTAGATGAATATCACGATTGCTAAAGCTGAACAATTACCTGCACAAATCACAGAATTAGCCAAGCACGCTCAGAAAGAAGGATTTCACTTGGTTGACCAATTGATTGAAGAATATGAAAGTGGCAAAAACAGGTTTGATCAGCCGGGGGAATTGCTGCTTTTTGTTTATGATGATGAGAAACTGATCGCCTGTGGTGGCTTAAATCAGCAGTGGAATGATAACGAAATAGATACCCGTATTGGTCGGGTGCGTCGTTTTTATGTTTTACCGAAATATCGTAAGCATGGGGTAGGCAAACAGCTTTTACAACATCTGGAAAAAAATGCCCGAGCAAATTTTTCCGCACTTTGTCTGAATACGGATACCAAGTCTGCAGCAAATTTCTATCAGAAACAAAATTATGTTTTTGTTGAAAATCATCCGAATTATAGCTATTTCAAATATCTGCTCTAGTTTAATCACCGCTAGTCATGATGCTGTAGAGCTTGAGAGGGTTCATCGGCATCATGATGACGCTTACTTTTAAATTCCACGGATGAATTTTTAATGGCCCAAGTAGATTCTATAAAATAAAAACAGCTTTAACTTCTAATCTTGAATTAAATGATAGGCTTGAAAATATCAGCAAAGACTTTTAATGAGTCCGTTTGATGAATCAACAACAAGATATTGCAAATCACTGTTTATTTGAGCAATACCGTCACTTCAAAACCTGTGTTAAAGACATAAAATGTTTTTAGATCTGATTTAAAAAAATAGCAATCGGTTGCGATTTTTTCTGCATTGAAAATAGTGCTGATTTTGATTAAAAAGAAGAACGCTGAAACTAGACTGAAATACTAGGAAATTCGTAACTGTACGAATCCATATAGTTCAAGATTCAGGTATAATCACAACATCTTATAAATATGTATACATTAGGAGATCACATGACTGTAGATGTCACTGAAACCATTACTCAAACTGTTCATCCCGCGTTTCAGTTGATACGTCAACACCATGTTGAGGCCTTAGACGTTTTTGTGTCTGAATATAAACATAAAGTGACCGGTGCAACGCATTATCACCTTGCCAGTGATCTGGATGAAAATGTTTTTCTGGTGGCGTTCCGTACTCAACCGATGGATTCAAAGGGTGAAGCGCACATTTTAGAACATACCGCATTATGTGGTTCTGAAAAATTCCCTGTTCGTGACCCATTCTTCCTGATGATTCGTCGTTCACTGAATACCTTTATGAATGCGTTTACCTCAGCCGATTGGACAGCTTATCCTTTTGCAACGCAAAACAAAAAAGACTTTCAAAACTTGCTGGAAGTGTATTTAGACGCCGCTTTTGCTGCGAATTTAAACGAACTTGATTTTGCTCAAGAAGGTATTCGTATTGAGCTGGAAGATGGTCAACCCGTGTATAAAGGCGTGGTGTTTAATGAAATGAAAGGAGCGATGAGTTCTCCTTCAGATCAGTTGTATCATCAACTGGCGCATCATTTATTCCCGAAAACCACCTATCATTACAATTCAGGTGGTGATCCTAAAGATATTCCTGATCTAACTTACCCAGAGTTAGTCAATTTCTATAAGTCACATTATCATCCAAGTAATGCGGTGTTTATGACTTTTGGCAATGAATCTGCCTATCACTTGCAAGAACAATTTGAAACTTTGGCCTTATCTAAATTCGAGAAAGGTCAAACGCTGCATTCAACGCCTGAAACACGTTTAACTGCACCGATTGAAGTCACAGAAACCTATGCTGTAGATGCAGAAGATTTAAAAGATAAAACCTATCACATTATTTCATGGTTATTGCCTGAAGCGAGCGATATTAAATTGCGCTTGGGCATGCGTCTGGTTGAAGGGATTTTGCTGGAAGATTCTGCTTCGCCATTACGTCATTACTTGGAAACCTGTGATTATGCACAATCTACCGGCCCAATTATGGGCGTAGATGATTCCAACTTTGAAATGACCTTCTTCTGTGGCGTGCAAGGTTCAAATCCTGAACATGCACAAGAATTTAAAGATGGCGTATTTAAAATTCTGCAAGAGGTTGCCTCTAAACCGGTTGACTCTGCAATGGTCGATGCCATTTTGCATCAGATTGAATTACATCAACGTGAAATCAATGGCGATGGTATGCCATATGGTTTAAGCCTGATTTTAAACGGTTTGGGCAGTGTGATTCATCACAGTGATCCAATTCATGTTTGGGATGTGGATACTGCGATTGAGCAAGTCAAAGAAGAGCTCAAAGACCCAATGTGGTTGTCGAATCTGATTAAAGAACATTTGCTGGATAATACCCATCGTGTACAAATGACTTTAGTACCCGATGCAACTAAATCTGCAAAGGAAGCTGAAGCTGAAAAAGCACGTTTGGCTGAAATTGGTGCCAAACTGACTGATGAGCAAAAAGCTGAAATCATCAAGCAAACTGAAGCCTTAAAAGTTCGTCAAGATACGCCAGATGATATGAACTTGTTGCCAAAAGTAGGGCTGGAAGATGTGCCTGCGGATCTGCATATTGTGCAGGGTCAATTGCGCGAAATTATCAGTAATAATTACGATATGCCTTTGAATTTGTACCATGCGGGTACCAATGGTCTTTATTATCAACAAGTGACGGTTAAAATTCCAGATGAAGTGGTGCAATCGCCATATTTCACCTTGCTGTCTGTATTGTTGGGTGAAGTCGGCGCTGGCGAGTACGATTACCTTGAGCTTCAGCAACTGCAAACCGCAGTCAGCGGTGGTGTTGGGATGGGCGCATCTTTACGTTCAAAAGTGGATGATAAAAACAAAATCAGCGCTTGGCTCACTTTGACCACCAAATCGTTGGTGAATAATTTTGAAGCCATTCGTATATTGAAGTTGGCATTTGAACAACTACGTTTTGATGAAAAAGACCGTATTATTGAATTGTTGCAACAACGTAAAACACGTTGGCAATCACGTATCTCAGGTTCTGGTCACAGTTATGCCATGCAAATTGCATCGCGTAATTGCAGTGCTTTGGCACAACGCGATTACCAAAATACCGGCCTGGGTGCGCTGAACTGGTTAACTGAGCTGGTTGCTAAAATTGAAAATGACGAAGCTGCATATGATGCTTTAATTGTTGAATTAAAAGCCATTCATCGTTTACTTTTACAAGCTCCAAAACAGTTCTTGCTGGTCTGTGAAGAACATCAATCTGATCGTTTGATTGAAGAAATTCAAGATGTTTGGGACAAGTTGGCCATTGATAAAACACCGGTAGAATTAACGACAATTGTCACAGAAAACAGCAATAAAGACGAAGCCTGGTTAATTCAAGCCAATGTTCAATTCTGTGCCTCCGCTTATCCTGCAGTTGAAGTCTCTCATCCTGATGCAGCACCGTTAATGGTGTTGGCTGCATATTTACGTAATGGCTTCTTGCATAGTGCGATTCGTGAAAAAGGTGGGGCTTACGGTGGTGGCGCGAGTTATGACGGCAATGCCTGTTCATTCCGTTTTTATAGCTACCGTGATCCGCGCTTGGCAGAAACATTTAAAGACTTTGACGCAAGTATTGACTGGTTGTTGAATACCGAGCATCTCGAGCATCAACTTGAAGAAGCAATTTTAGGCTTGGTTGCGAGCATGGATAAACCGGGTTCTCCTGCGGGTGAAGCCATTAGTGCTTGCTATGCTTTATTACATGCTCGTACGCCGGCAGTTCGAAAACAATTGCGTGCGCGTTTACTTGCAGTCACTCTGGATGATTTAAAACGCGTTGCAGAACAATATCTAGTTCAGCAAAAACCAGTGAAAGCTGTGGTTGCACCCGTTGCGAAACGTGACACTTTGGTTGAACTTGGCTTTGATATCAAACAAGTAAACTAAAAGAATAAACTGAGGTCAGACCCTATGGCGTTCAAAACAATTGAACGCACGACTTTGCAACTGAGCATGATGATGCTCAGTTCATTGTATGTGACGAATGTAAATGCAGTAAGTCCAGGATCTTCAATTACACCGGCAAGTCCTGAAGCCTGTGTGGCATTGGAGTCAAATGCGGATCGTTTGGCTTGTTATGATACTTTGTTTAAAGTACCTGAAGCAGAGAAAACACCGCTGCTGTCTGAACGTCAGGCAGCAAATGAAATTGCGCCTAAACCGACTGAACCTGAAACGATTAAAGAAAAAATCAGTCAGGGGGTCAGTAATTTGTTTGCTGTTGAGGGTCCGAAAATTGACCCAAATCGATCTTTGCTGGATAAGCGTTGGGAATTGTCTGCCGACAGTAAACTCGGCACTTGGAATATTCGTGCGCATCAGCCCGTTTATCTCATGCCAGGATTTTGGACTTCGGATAAAAATGAACGTCCTTCAAGTCCGAATGAAAATAACACGGTTCAAGTGGGTGATGAGCAAAATCTGAAATCGATGGAAGCAAAATTCCAGCTCTCATTAAAAACCAAAGCGGTTGAAAACCTGTTTGGTGACAACGGTGATATCTGGTTTGGTTATACGCAATCATCACGTTGGCAGGTCTATAACGCAGATGCATCACGCCCTTTCCGTGAAACCAATTATGAACCGGAAGCCAGTTTGGTTTTTCGGACCAATTATGAAATATTGGGTTTAAACGCACGTTTACTGGGTTTGACCTTGAACCATCAGTCCAATGGTCGTGCGGATCCTTTATCGCGTAGCTGGAACCGTATTATCTTTAATGTCGGTTTGGAGCGCGACAACTTTGCATTGATGCTGCGACCTTGGTATCGCATTGAAGAAACTGCCAAAGACGATAACAATCCCGACATTAAAAATTATATTGGTCGTGGGGATTTAACCGCATTTTACCGCAAGAATGATCATGAATTTTCACTCATGCTGCGTCATTCGCTTAAAGGCGGTGATGATGCCCATGGTGCAGCTCAGTTTGATTGGGCATTCCCGATTAGTGGGAAATTACGTGGGCACTTCCAGTTATTTGATGGTTATGGTGAAAGCTTGATTGATTATAACCACCGCGCGACTTATGTCGGTCTAGGTGTATCGTTGATGAATTGGTATTAAAATTTATCAATGCTTCATAAAAAAACCGCTCCATGGAGTGGTTTTTTTACATCAATAATTAATAACAGCTAACCAATTTGAATATCTGCTGGTGGGTGTTTTAAGCGACTCTTTTTAGGTGTGGCAATCAGGTAGGCCAAAGTCAGCGGTCCTAATCGACCGGCAAACATTAGTAAGATTAAAGCAATCAAGCTTGCAGGTTGCAGTTCACTGGTCACCCCACGGGACAAGCCTACGGTACAGGCGGCTGAAACCGCTTCAAAAAGTAAATCCAGAAAGTCTTTTTCTGGTTCTAAAATGAGCAGGGTAAAAAATCCAAAAAAGATTAATATAGCTGTGATTGAAACAACGGCTAAAGCTTTAAATGAGGTGGCCTTGGAAACGGAATGATTAAATACCCGCAATTCTTCAGAACGGCGTAAAAAAGTGATGACACTTAAAACCACAATAATAAAGGTACCGACTTTAATACCACCCGCAGTACTTAATGAACCACCGCCAATAAACATCAGGATCATGGTGATGAGGGTTGAAGCATCGGTCATGTTGGACATATCCAAGCTGTTAAAACCTGATGAACGTGGAACGGTGGCATGGAACCAGGAATTTAGAGCTTGATCACCCAGACTCATGCTGGAAAGTGTTAGCGGATTGTTTGCTTCTAGTACCCAAATGACGATAAAGGCAACCAGGTTTAACCCTGCAATGGTGGAGAGTATTAATTTGCTATTGGTACTTAATTTTTTCCAGCGACGGGCACGTTTAATATCCATGAGCACCACAAAGCCTATTCCACCAATAATGTAAAGCATGCTAATGGTAAAGGTAATCAGGTAATGGTCTGCAAAACTCATCAGACTATTGGGAAAAAGTGAAAAGCCACCGTTATTAAAAGCAGAAATACTGTAAAAAGCGGCATAGAAAAATGCGCGGGTAAAATCATATTCCTGCATCCAGGCAATGGTGAGAATAACTGTACCGACTGCTTCAAAAAATAAGGAATATAAAAGCACGCCTTTAATGGTGAAAGACACTCGGGCCAGACTAGTTTGACCAATGGTTTCCTGCGCCATGACCTGTTGTTTTAATTTGAGGTTGGAAGACAGGCTTAATGCAGCAAGGATGGCAAAAGTCATAAAACCCAAGCCACCAACCTGCAGCAAAAGCATAATCACGATTTGACCAAAAGTGGTATAGGCTTCCCCGACATTGACCACGGAAAGACCGGTAATGGTCACGGCAGAGGTGGAGGTAAACAGGGCATTGAGCCAGCTTAATTCTCCATGATGTGAAATAGGAAGTTTAAGTAATAAGGTGCCTGCAAAAATAAAACTTAAGAACCCTAAGGCAAGTAAGCTGGGAGGGCTCAGATTGACGGTATGATGCTTTTTATTTTGCGCTTGATTCATATTTTATTTAAACCGGGCAGACAGTTTTCGTAAGGGTTCAAGTTCACCTTCAACCACTAAGATATCACCTTCTTGCAGGATTAAATTGGGATCAATGCTATATAAAATGTCCTTGCCGCGTTTATGCAGAATCGTTTTAATTCCTGAGCCATGGTCCATAAGGTGATTGAAGCGCTCACCCTTTTGATTTGCCTTGATTTCAATTTTAACGATGAAATGATTGTCTTCTATACCCATATAACGACTAACCATCGGGTAGCTTAAAGACTGGGCCACGCGGGTACCCATATCTTCTTCTGGATGAATGATTTTATTCACGCCAAGATGGGTCAAAATCATGTGATGGGCTTGGGATTTAGCCTTGGCCCAAATCTTATTTATCCCCATATTTTTTAGATGCAGAACACATAAAATACTGGATTCAATGTCCTCACCAATTGCAACCACAACGGCTTCACAGTTTTGAATATTGAGTTCTTTGAGTACATGTTCATCGGTGGCATCTGCAATCACGGCATGGGTGATTTGATCTGAAATGCTTTCAACATTTCTTTTGTTGTTGTCGATCCCAATCACATCGTGATTTAAGTTCACCAGTTGGGTGGCAACGGTGGCACCGAAACTACCTAAACCAATGACTGTAAATAGTGCCATCCAGTGTATTCCTTATCCATTTTTATGTGGTTTTGATTCATGAAGTGTATGCAAATATAAACTCATTTTATAATTTTATTATTCATTCGGCTATCAGGCTTACAAAATTATATATAACAAAGGCTTATTTCTAAGATGAGATAATGAGATGCAGACAACATGAATATGCAGAATTTTATAAATGATTGAATTTTTACTGTTTAATCATTTGAGGAGATTTTGAGGCTATAAAAGAATGATTGTGCACATTGCATAACGTCACAAAACCTTCAAAAAAACTGTATATCATTCCTCATATAATTTTCTATTTATATAGTGAATTAAAATGGATGATAAAAAGATCTTTAAGATATTGCAGGGATGGTTTCCGCTGCTGGAACAACGGGAAATCCCAAAGAAGAAACACAGGCACTTCTTTCAGCAATTTCTAGAGTGGATGGCAGCTGAAAAAGTAGCTAACCATTTCCAGGCTTATTTAATGTCTGTTGATTCTGAAAACCCTCATGAAAATGGGCTGGAGCGATGTGCTATTTTGCAGCACATGAATATTGATATGGGTTTAACCCAGCAGCAAATTCGTAAAAGAACCATGCCTTTATATGAGCATTATAAGAAGCATAAAGAGACCATTGGGAAATACTACAATGTGAATGCGCAAGCTTTTGATATTGTTTTTGAAGAAATTTATGCTCTGCTAAAGTCGCAAAATCTAGAATTATTAATCATTTATGCAGAGGCAGCTTATTGGATGGCAGTTCCTAATGAAGATGTTGAAATCCATAAATTCTGTAAGTCTTTCTCGAAGCAATTTAAGGATGAAGCGATCTGTATAGAACACTATATAAAACTGGACTGTTTAAGATCAACCTAAAACAAAAAAGAGCCATTTTTAGGCTCTTTTTTGATGTCTGAGTGTTATTTTAGGAAACGTTGATAACCTAGGTTATTGGTAATTTCAGCATATGGATAAGTAATATTTTCCAATGTTTCGATTAAACCATCTGGATTCTGTTTCGCGTCGCTTGCTTCTAAGCCAACCAGTACACGACCTTCCGCTGCGCCGTGGTTGCGGTAGTGGAATAGGGTAATGTTATGCGTTGGACCAAGGCGTTCCAAGAAAGTCAGTAATGCACCTGGACGTTCCGGGAATTCGACACGAAATAGACGTTCATTTTCAATATCTGCATGACCACCAACCAGATAACGGATATGTAGTTTTGCTACTTCATCATCAGACAAATCATCAACATCATATTGCGTTGCCAAGGTGTCATAAATGTCGTGACGTTCTTTTTCGCCACCTTTCAAGCTAATGCCGACAAAGACTTGAGCAGCACTAGAAGAGCTGGCACGGTAGTTGAATTCAGTGATGTTACGACCTTGCAAGGCGCGGCAGAAGTTCAGGAATGAACCTTTTTCTTCTGGAATGGTCACTGCAAAAATGGCTTCTTTACGTTCACCGAGTTCGGTACGTTCAGCAATATAACGTAGACGGTCGAAATTCATGTTGGCGCCGCAAACAATCGACACCATGTTTTTGCCTTCTATGCCATGTTCAGCGACATATTTCTTGATTCCGGCAAGTGCCATTGCACCAGAAGGTTCAACAATACTGCGGCATTCATCATAGGTATCTTTAATGGCTGCACAGATTTCATCGGTGTTCACCAAGACGACGTCACGCTCAACAATTGGACCTGAGTTGTCTGATTTTTGCAGGCGAATTACATCAAACGGTTTTGCACCAATTTGTGCAACAGCAGTACCATCTGCAAATAGTCCAACAGATGGCAGAATCACGCGTTCATTGGCTTCAAAGGCAGCTTTTAGGCAAGCTGATTCATCATATTCCACAGGAATGACTTTTACATGTGGAGCGACATCACCCAAGTAAGCAGCAACACCAGCGATTAAACCGCCACCGCCTACTGCGACAAATACGTATTCCACATCACGCCATTGACGCAAAATTTCATTGGCAATGGTACCTTGACCCGCCATCACCAGTTCATCGTCATAAGGTGGGATAAAGGTCATGCCTTCTTCGGTTGCACGTTGAATAGCATATTTATTGGCAACGTCAAAAGAATCGCCATGTAATACCACTTCACCACCCAAACGTTTTACCGCCTGGACTTTAATGTCAGGGGTGGTCTTCGGCATCACAATAATCGCGCGAATTCCCAGTTTTTGACCAGATAGAGCCACACCTTGCGCATGGTTACCTGCTGAAGCCGTAATAACGCCACGTTCCAACTGAGATTTCGGTAATTGACTAATACGGTTATAAGCACCGCGTAGTTTAAAGGAAAAGACAGGTTGTAAATCTTCGCGTTTAAAGCGAATGTTATTGTTTAGCTTTTCACTAATTCGTGGCGCTGCTTCGAGTGGAGTTTCGATTGCAACGTCATACACCGTTGCTTGTAATATTTGTCGAACCAAACGAGACAGCATGTTAATTTTCCATCTAACAGTTTAAAATAGACCTTTATTGTAACAAACCCCTGTACATTTGGGCTGAATAATTCAGCAACAAATGTCAAAAAATAGTTGAGCCAAGTTATGAGTCTGTATGCGACCCAAGATGAAAAGAAACAAGCTGCTGCGAAAGCTGCTTTAAAGCACTTGCCTAAAGGCGGGATTTTGGGTGTAGGTACAGGAAGTACTGTGAACTTCCTCATTGAATTATTGCCAGAATTGCAATTGGAAGCTGCGGTTGCAAGTTCTGAAGCAACAGCACAGCGCCTTAAAAAATTAGGCATTGAAGTGGTCGACATGAACTCTGTAGGCGGCTTGGATGCTTATGTAGATGGTGCAGATGAAATTGACCGTCATATGCATATGATTAAAGGTGGCGGTGCGGCACTGACTCGTGAAAAAATTGTCGCTTCAATTGCGAAAAAATTCGTGTGTATCGTCGATGACTCTAAATGGGTTGAACAATTGGGTCATGATTTTCCATTACCTGTAGAAGTCATTCCAATGGCGCGTTCTGCTGTCGCACGTAAAATTGTTTCACTTGGTGGTGATCCAGTTTACCGTGAAGGCGTGGTTACGGATAACGGTAACGTGATTTTAGATGTGCATAACTTTAATATCTTGAATGCGCTTGAACTTGAAAAAACCCTGAATAACATTCCGGGCGTGGTGTGCAACGGTATTTTTGCATTGAACAAAGCGGATATCGCAATTGTTGCAACGGATAATGGTATTGAAGAGCGTACTGCGGTTTAACCGAATGTTTCAATAAATATAATCCCCCTGAGCTAATTTTAAAGCACTGCTTTTAAAACACATGCAATAAAGGGGAATTGGAAAAGCCCCTCTTTCCTTGCGCCATATATGGCTCAGGGATTGGGGGAGATTTAAACAACTCTACATAAAAGAAAAATGACTCTAAAAGAATTACCCGAAATCAAAATTGTCCGTCATGCGCGAGCGAAGAATTTACGCTTACGTGTTGACCCGACTCAGATCCGTTTAACTGCGCCGGTACTTTGCAGCAAACGACAAATTCAAAATTTTATAGATCAGTCTGAGCAATGGCTCATTCAAACTTGGCAGAAACAGCAAGAAAAAATTGTTCAAATAGACAAAACTTTACCGAATGAATTACAGCTGTTTAATTTAGATCAACCTTTAGAGATCATTTATCAAAGCCAAAAGCATTGTTTTATTTTTGATGATGAAAATTTAAAACTTTTGATCAGTGATCGTCAGCCTGAACAATATTTAAAAGCGTTTGTAATCGCCTATGCAAAGCAGCATCTTCCGCTTTATTTGGAGGATGTGAGCCAAGAAAGTAATTTAAGTTTTGGCAAATGTGCGACTCGTCAACCCAAAACGCGTTGGGGGAGTTGTACATCGAAGCATGACATTATGTTGAATAGCGGTTTGGTGCTATTTCCTGAACATGTTACCCGGTATGTCTGTGTGCATGAGTTGGCACATACCAAACACTTTGATCATAGTTCGCATTTTTGGGCTGAAGTACACAAGCATGATGTCAATTTTCAAAAGCATCGGAAATTATTAAAAAGTACGCCAATGCCGTATTGGTGGTAGTTTTTAATGATTTAGCGCGTAAAGTTTTTAAGTTAGGGGGTGTTAATTAAATAATGAGAAAATCTAAACTGCTTAAAGATTATATGCTCAATGCATCAAGTGATAGTGAGTTTTTGCATACTTATGAAGATGTATGTAAATTATTAGATAAATATGAATGGAATAATCTTGTTAATGGGCGCTTTAGCTTTAATTTGATTGTTGGTCTGATTGATCGGGCTTTGCATAAGAAGAATATAGGTAGAATAATAGAAGAAATACAATATCTTGAAGGTAAAGAAGTAGTACATACAATTACCAAGCCAGCAACATCTTTTGAATTTGAGCCACTAAAAGGTTTATGGCATAAGCATTATAATATTTCTGATATCAATAGCTTCTATTTCAATCTTATTAAGCCATTGAATACGAGAGCAGGCCACAATAGAGCAAAGGATGAGATAAAAGCGGTTTTAAGACAATCAAGAATGTTAAATTCTGATAATTTAACTATAGCTAATGAAGTAACTAAGCGAGTTTTTAATAATTATTATTCAAAACTTTTAGAAAATAAAAAGGTTACAGGCGAATGGATTATTTATCATATACATAAAGGTGAAAAATATTATTTAGCTATCGGTGAACATGATTCAAATCAGGAGATGTTGGCAAGGAATATAAAATATATGTGTAGTCGCGAGTTTCCTGATTTTCGAAATGAATTGCCTATATTTGAATATTAGTTCAATTAAACTCTCGTAGAGACACTTGTAGAGATAAATATTTCTTATATAAAAATAATACGATAATAAGTTGGTTAAAATTTTAATCAGGCATAAGTAAAACAGTTCAGAAAATCTAAACTTCCTGTCATACTACGCAGTTACGAAATGGACACTTTAGATTTGAGGTAGTGATCGTGATTACTGTTGGTATTGTCGGTGGTACAGGTTATACAGGCGTTGAATTGTTGCGTCTTTTACTACGACACCCAAATGTGCAAGTCAATGTACTGACATCACGTACCGAAAAAGGTCGCCGTGTAGATGACATGTTCCCAAGCCTACGTGGTCATACCGATCTTGAATATTCAGATTTAAACATTGATGAACTGAAAAAATGCGATGTGGTTTTCTTTGCAACCCCTCATGGTGTGGCAATGAAACATGCAGCAGAACTTATTGCAGCGAATACTAAAGTCATCGATTTAGCAGCAGATTTCCGTTTGCAAGACTTGGAACAATTCGAAAAGTGGTATGGTCTTGAACATGCCTGCCCAGATATTTTAAAAGATTCAGTTTACGGTTTGTCAGAACTGAATCGTGACAAAATCAAACAAGCCGACGTGATTGGTAACCCGGGTTGCTATCCAACCACGGTACAACTGGGTCTTGCGCCATTATTCAAACAAGCTGAAGCTTTGGTAAAACCTGAAAGCATTATTATTGATGCAAAATCAGGTGTTTCTGGTGCAGGTCGTAAAGCAAGCCTCGGCATGATTTATTCTGAAAATGCTGACAACTTTAAGGCCTATGGTGTTGCGGGTCACCGTCACCATCCTGAAATTGTGGAAGCATTGGAAAATATCTCAGGTCTTAAAGATGTGTTTAATCACATTTTATTTGTACCGCATTTGGTTCCCATGATTCGTGGCATGCTCAGTACGATCTATATCGATTTAACAGATGCAGGTGATGCAGCAGACTTGCAAAGCTTGTATGAACAATTCTATGCCAATGAACAATTCGTTGATGTGATGCCAGCAAACAGTTCACCTGAAACACGTTCTGTGCGTGGCGCAAACCAGCTTCGTATTGCTTTGTATAAGCCGCAACCGAAAAAGCTGGTTGTTTTATCTGTACAAGACAATTTAGTGAAAGGTGCTGCCGGTCAGGCTGTGCAAAATATGAACCTGATGTTCGGTTTTGCTGAAAATGCAGGTCTGGCAGGGATTGGTTTATTACCATAAAAAACGTTTTTCAACTTCACACACATTTGGATTTGGATTTAAATGTGTGTTTTGAATGAATCAAAATAAGAGATGACGATGCCGAACACTGAATCAAATACTGCGTCACAACAGACACCATTAAGTAAAAAGCCTTTTGTTAAGGGAAATTTACCTTTGGCTATTGGTGCTGCAATTCTGATTGTGGGGAGTGGCTTGTTGGGCTATTCAGTTGGGCATCGGCAAGGTTTGACTGTTGTAGGCTATGAAGCGGATGCTGAACAACTGGTTGAAGTTGTACAAAAGCAAAAGAGCAGCCTGGAAACACTGAATAAAAATTTGAATCTGGCTGTGCAAGAACGTGATGTTGCCGTGAGTAATTCAAATGATTTGTTTGCTGCTCTAAATCAAGCCCGTGAAGATAAAGCCCAGGCTGAAGGTTTGGGTGCGATTTACCGTGAAGTATTACGCCAACGTGGCGGTCTAAGCTTGACGGTTCAAAATATCGGGATTAAACCTTTACCTGACAATGCTTATGAATACGAGCTAGATTTGGTGCAAGTCAGCCCGAATAAACGTAGTATCTCTGGAACGGTGGAATTGCGCTTAATTCAGGGTACAGAAGTTCTGGTTGTTCCAATGGAAGACAAGAACTTTAATTTTCAAGATTACGAGCGTTTAACTGGCCGCTGGACCATGCCTAAAGGCTTTACGCCACAATTCATTGAAGTCCGTTTAACGGGTGGAACAAGTACTCCGGTTATTAAACGTTTTAGTTGGGGCCGTGGTAAACCGATTGAGAGTCAATCTGCATTTATTTCTGAAATTCCTCAAGCAGAAGCAAATGCACAATAAATGTGAATTTTAAATCCTATGCGAATGAATAAGCGTCAAAATTGTTTAAATGCCATCAAAAGTTCTTTTCATCAATCAGGATATGTCGACTGGCATATTAGTCCACGCTTAAGCAATGACTCGCAAGATGAATCTGAGGGTGAGATCGCGGTACAGACTGCGCCACCCGTATTAAAACGTCCACCCATGTATGCGGTTGTTTTGATGAACGATGATTACACCCCAATGGACTTTGTAATTGAAATTTTACAACAATACTTTGCTTTGAATCTTGACCAAGCGACCCAAGTAATGCTAACTGTACATTATGAAGGGAAAGGTGTTGCAGGCGTTTATCCACGAGACATTGCGGAAACGAAAGCGAACCAAGTCAATAATTACGCTCGGTCACAAGGTCATCCATTACTTTGTCAGATTGAGCCAAAAGATTAAGGGGATTACATGCTCAGTCGTCAATTAGAAGTATCTTTACGTTTGGCTGTAAGCATGGCTCGTCAAAAGAGACATGAGTTTCTCACGGTTGAACATTTATTGTTGGCTTTACTTGATAATGACTCTGCTGTAAATGCGCTTAAAGCGTGTGGTGCGGACATTATCGTTCTGCGTAAAGAACTAGAAGAATACGTTGAACAACACACCCCTAAATTAGGCGAACATAGCGATCAGGCGCCACATCCGACTGAAAGTTTTGATCGTATTCTGCAACGTGCGATTTTCCATGTGCAATCCAGCGGTGGTGATCGAACTGTAGAAGGTGCGGACATTCTTGTTGCGATGTACTCTGAACGTGATTCCTTTGCAGTTTATTTGCTTAAACGTCATCAAATTAACCGTTTAACTTTAACTCAATATTTATCTCACGGTACGCGCAAAGAAGAAGTGCAAGCCGAAGAAGAAGTTGAAGACTTAGATGGTGAAACCTCGAGTTCTTCAAATGCTGGACCACTCGATTTATATACCACCAATTTGAATGCTGAAGCTCAAAAAGGAAAAACAGATCCTTTAATTGGGCGTGAAAAAGAAATTGAACGTGCTGCGCAAATACTTTGCCGCCGCCGTAAAAATAACCCTTTACTCGTCGGTGATCCAGGGGTGGGTAAAACCTCGATTGCTGAAGGTTTAGCTTGGCTGATTGTGAATGGTAAAGCGCCTAAACCATTGGCTCATGCAGAAGTGTATAGCCTGGATATTGGTGCGTTGGTTGCAGGTACAAAATACCGTGGTGACTTTGAAAAACGCTTGAAACAATTGCTGAATGCGTTAAAAAAGAAACCAGAAGCGATTCTGTTTATTGATGAAATTCACATGATTATTGGTGCCGGCTCAAGTATGGGCAGCACCATGGATGCATCAAACTTAATTAAACCTGCCTTGTCGAATGGTTCATTGCGTTGCATCGGTTCAACCACTTTTCAGGAATATCGTCAAGTGTTTGAAAAAGATCATGCTTTGTCACGTCGTTTCCAGAAAATTGATGTCAATGAGCCCTCTATTTCTGAAACGATTGATATTTTACGTGGTTTAAAATCTAAATTTGAAGATTTTCATCACGTTCAATATGACGATAAATCCTTGGTCGCAGCAGTGGAGCTGTCATCGAAATTTATTAATGATCGCTTCTTGCCGGATAAAGCCATTGATGTAATTGATGAAGCGGGTGCACAGCGCCGTTTGAAAGCAGAGGAAGATGATACTGTAATCACGGTTGAAAATATCGAAGATATCATCTCTAAAATTGCGCGCATTCCACCGAAAACCGTCTCGAAAGATGACAAAACAGTATTAAGTAATCTTGAACGTGATCTTAAACGCGTGGTATTCGGTCAGGATGATGCAATTGAAGCACTCGCTTCTGCCATCAAATTGTCGCGTGCAGGCTTGAAATCACCCGATAAGCCAGTGGGTAGCTTTGTATTTGCAGGTCCAACTGGTGTGGGTAAAACCGAAGTCACCAAACAGTTGGCTAAACTGTTAGGTGTGGAACTGGTTCGTTTTGATATGTCTGAATATATGGAACGTCATGCGGTTTCACGTTTAATTGGTGCACCTCCGGGTTATGTTGGTTTTGACCAAGGTGGTTTGCTGACGGATGCGATTCATAAAAACCCACATTGCGTATTACTGCTGGATGAAATTGAAAAAGCGCATCCAGATGTATTTAATTTGTTATTACAAATTATGGATCATGGCGCATTGACCGATAACAACGGTCGCAAATCTGATTTCCGTAATGTGATTCTTGTTTTAACCACCAATATTGGTGCGGAAAGTATTTCTCGCGCGAGTATTGGATTTATGGAACAAGACAATAGTAATGACAATAAGGATGCAATGAAGAAAGCATTCTCGCCTGAATTCCGTAACCGTTTGGATGGCGTGATTCAATTCAATGCGTTGCCAACCACTGTGATTGAAAATGTAGTAGATAAATTCCTGACTGAATTGCAAGCGCAACTTGATGATAAGAAAGTGATTCTTGAAGTGGATCAAAGTGCGCGTGAATGGATGGCTGAACATGGCTATGACCGTTTAATGGGTGCGCGTCCAATGCAACGTTTGATTCAGGAACATTTGAAGAAACCGCTTGCTGAGATGATTCTGTTTGGTGAGCTTGCAGAACACGGTGGTAATGTTGCGGTTTCTGTGAAGAAAGAAAATGGCAAAGCAGTGGGCTTGAAACTCGAAGTGTTTGAAGATCAAACTGCTGAACCTGCATAATCATCTAGATTGTTGAAATAACCCGTGTTCGCACGGGTTATTTTGTTTTTATTCAGCCTTATTCTGACCTTCTTTTCAAAGAGAGAAGGAGCGAATCAAACGATATAAGAATTCATGGATATTCAAATTACCAAGGTACTTACGACGGTTGGCCTTTTTTTTGTCACAGCAATTGCAGAGATTTTGGGCTGTTATTTTCCTTATCTAATTTTAAATCAAGGAAAATCACATTGGTTGTGGCTTCCAACAGCCTTAAGCCTTGCACTATTTGTGTGGTTACTGACATTGCATCCTGCGGCATCCGGTCGAATTTACGCAGCTTATGGTGGGATTTATATTTTTAGTGCTTTAATGTGGCTGCGCTATATCGATCAGGTGATCTTGACGCGCTGGGATCTATTGGGTGGTTTGGTAGTGATATTGGGTGCGATGATTATTATTTTACAACCGCAAGGATTGATACGTTAAAACACTAACGTATCAAATGAGCAGGCTAAAACTGACATTCAGTATTTTTAATTTTCATATGATAATTTTTATTATCTGAGCTTAGCTTGATTGCGACATGATATGGATTTATACGTTGGAATTCATGCTCAAAAAATAAATGACAATTTTGAATTAAATTTTGTTTAATCAGAAGTTTTACTTCTTTATCACCAATATCTTCAGCAAACTGGGTGAAGTCTGGGGTCGTAATGATGCCTTGAATATCAATATGATCGGCATATAAACGCAATTGCTCAATTACCGTGTTTTGATCAACTTGAAATGGCATAGTACGAGAGTCTTCGTCGCTTATCACATCTAAAATTTCATTCAATGCTTTGGTGTCTTTAATTTTATAAGCTTGGTCGAGGATTTGCTTTTTAAGCAAATATTGGTCGAGTTCTGTAGCTTTGGCTTGTGCGGTATTGACTAAAAGCAAACTGCTTAGGCATAAAACGATTATTTTTAAAGACATGGTTATAATCACTTATAAAAGTTATGTATTGATTATAGTCATTTGAGTATAAAAAAAGCACCCGAAGGTGCTTAATCTTTTTAAGATTTTTCTAATCAATTAGTCTTTCTTTAAATTTTCATTCAGTAAAAATTCAACCAAAGCTTTTTGAGCGTGCAAGCGGTTTTCTGCTTCATCCCAAACCACAGCATTTTTATGGTCCAGCATATTTTCAGAAATTTCTTCACCACGGTGAGCAGGTAGGCAGTGCATGAACAGGCAATCTGGATGAGCCAAATCCATGAGTTTTTCATTGACCTGAAAATCGGCAAATGCTTTTTCACGAATTTTTTGCTCTTCTTCTTGGCCCATACTTGCCCAAACGTCAGTCACGATCAAGTCAGCATTCACAGCGGCATCTTCAGCTGAATCAACAAGTTCTACACAGTGAGCAAATTCAGACAAGAATCTCTCTTGTGGTTCATAGCCTTTAGGTGCAGCAACTTTTAATTTAAAGCCCCACATATGTGCTGCTTCAATATAAGAGTTACACATATTATTGCCGTCACCAATCCATGCGACTGTTTTGCCTTCAATAGAACCACGGTGTTCTAGATAAGTTTGCATGTCAGCAAGCAACTGGCAAGGGTGATGATCATCAGTCAAGGCATTGATGATAGGTACTTTTGAATAAGAAGCAAAGCGTTCTACGATGTCATGACCAAAAGTACGGATCATAATAATATCAAGCATGCTTGAAATCACACGTGCGGAATCTTCAATCGGCTCGCCGCGACCCAATTGGGTATCGCGAGAAGACAGGAAAATTGCACTACCACCGAATTGACTCATACCTGCTTCGAACGAAACACGTGTGCGGGTACTCGATTTTTCAAAAATCATGCCCATAACTTTACCGACGAAAGGTTGGAACACCTCATTGCTATGTTGCTTGCGTTTAAGTTCAATCGCGCGCTGCAGAATTTGGTTAAGTTCTAAAGTCGATAAATCGCGTAAGGTCAGAAAGTGACGTAGAGCCATGGTTACTCCACAATAATTGCTGAATAGAAAAAAACAACAATTAGTTGTTGGTTGGTTAAGTAAAAAGGGAATCGATTAATATACTATAAGCAGGCAAAATTGCAAAAAAACTAGACTTTTTGATGGCCTTCCAAGAAGCGATCAACACAATAGTTGATGTATTTGATCGTTTCCTGATCATTTTCCTGAATTGGAATACCCATTAAAATGCGCCATTCCAAATTTCGTAAAATACCAAAATAGAATTGGGCAGAATAAATAGGGTGTTCACATTTTAATAGACCATTGTTATGCGCCTTTTCTAGAGCACAAGCAATGGCATTTTGAATATGTTTTGGACCCTGTTCGTGAATATATAAAGCAAGTTCTGAATTGTGTTGGGTGCGTTCTAAAATGAGACGCATAAATGCTGCATTTTCTGGTTGTAATAGGTGTCTATGAAAATTAAGCAGGGTATTAATCAGGTAAGATTTTAAATTATCTTTATCTTGTTCAAACGGCAGGCAGATATCTTTAAAAAATTGCTCACGACGATAATCACAAATGGCAGTAAATAAACCTTCTTTATTGCCAAAAAATTTGTAAATGGAGGCTTTGGAACCCCCAGCATGCTGGACAATATCATCCAAAGACACTGCATCATAACCACGTTCTAAAAATAGCTCATTTGCGCTGAGTAAAAGCGCTAGACACCGTTCATGACCACGTTTTGTTTGTGGAGTGTCACGAGCGAGGGGTTCTAATTGAGCGAGTTCGTGCATATGGTCTATAACGTCAATAATCAAAGAAATGAAATCATTTGCAATGATAGCAAAAATATGTACACATTTTCTTAAAATAACAGTTTTGTCTTATTTGCTCACAATTATGAAGCATCGAAATAACACTATAGTTTTGGTGAATATTTGACTAAAGTTTTAGAGTATAAATTCTAAATAGTCATAGATATGAAGGAGTTTATGGATATACTCGGAATTCGATAAGTAAAGTGAAAACTGTGGAAAGGAATATGACACAACAAATGTCTGCAGGCTTAAGATTTAGACAAGCACTGGAAGTGGAAAAACCATTACAAATTATCGGCACAGTGAATGCCTACGCAGCCATGATGGCGAAAGAAGTGGGTTATAAAGCCATTTATGTTTCAGGTGCAGGAGTTGCCAATTATTCTTACGGTTTACCTGACTTGGGTATGACCAGTTTAGATAATGTTCTAGAAGATGTACGTCGTATTACTGAACGTGTAGATACCCCTTTATTGGTGGATATAGATACAGGTTGGGGCGGTGCATTTAATATCGCCCGTACGGTTAAACAAATGATTGCGGCAGGCGCTGCAGCTGTTCATATTGAAGATCAGGTTGCACAAAAGCGTTGTGGTCACCGTCCGAACAAGGAAATTGTGACCCAGCAGGAAATGGTTGATCGTATTAAGGCTGCTGTCGATGCGAAAACCGATTCAAACTTTGTGGTGATGGCGCGTACTGATGCCTTGCAAAAAGAAGGTTTGCAGGCAGTCATTGATCGTGCCTGTGCCTGTGTAGAAGCGGGTGCGGATGCTATTTTTGCTGAAGCAATGACTGACATTACTATGTATCGTACGGTGTGTGATGCGGTAGGTGTGCCGGTACTGGCAAACATTACCGAATTTGGTGATACGCCTTATTACACGGTAGATGAATTGGGTGAACAAGGGATCAGTATGGTACTTTATCCACTGTCAGCAACGCGTGCAATGCAAAAAGCGGCATTGGAAGTGATGCGCTCAATTCGTGAAAATGGTACGCAAGTTAATGTATTGGACAAGATGCAGCAACGTAAGGAACTTTACGAATTCCTTGATTATCATACGTTCGAAAACACCTTAGATAAATTGTTTAAATAAATAATTCAAAATGGAGAATTAAAAATGGCTGAAGGAAAAGTACTCACCGGCGCGGGATTGCGCGGACAGGTGGCAGGTAAAACAGCGTTATCAACAGTAGGTAAGAGTGGTGCAGGCTTAACCTATCGTGGTTATGATGTGCAAGATCTTGCTGAAAACTGTCAGTTTGAAGAAGTGGCTTACCTGATTTTCTTTGGTGAATTGCCAACCAAAGAACAGCTTGCTGCTTATAAAGCCAAATTGAAATCACTTCGCCATTTGCCGCAGGCATTGAAAGAAGTTCTGGAACGTATTCCTGCGGATTCGCATCCAATGGATGTGATGCGTACTGGTGTTTCCATGCTCGGTAATCTGGAAACAGAACAATCTTTCGATATACAGCAAGATGTTGCAGATCGCATTTTGGCGACTTTACCTGCAATCATCTGCTACTGGTATCGTTTTAGCCACGATGGCGTACGTATTGAAGAAAATACCGATGATAATTCTATTGGTGCACAATTCCTACATTTACTTCATGGTGAAAAACCAAATGAATTGCATGAACAGGTGATGAATGTATCGTTGATTCTTTACGCAGAGCATGAATTTAACGCATCTACATTCACTGCGCGTGTATGCGCTTCAACCTTGTCTGATATGCATTCGTGTATCACCGGTGCAATTGGTTCACTTCGTGGTCCATTACACGGTGGTGCCAATGAAGCAGCGATGGAAATGGTTGAAAACTGGACGTCTCCAGAAGAAGCTGAGCGTGAAATGCTGGGCAAGCTTGAGCGTAAAGAAAAGATCATGGGTTTTGGTCATGCAATCTACAAAGACAATGACCCGCGTAATGGCATCATTAAAATCTGGTCTGAGCGTTTAGCGAAAGACGTCGGTGATACAGTACTCTATCCTGTATCTGTACGCTGTGAAGAAGTGATGTGGCGTGAGAAGAAATTATTCTGTAATGCTGACTTCTTCCATGCATCTGCGTACCACTTTATGGGCATTCCAACCAAATTGTTCACACCAATTTTTGTGATGAGCCGTGTAACCGGTTGGGCAGCGCATGTGATGGAACAGCGTGCGGACAATCGTATTATTCGCCCAAGTGCGGATTATACCGGTCCAGAATTACGTAAAGTGGTGCCGATTGCAGAGCGTACTGCAGCATAAATTTCTCAAATTGTCATAAAGCCTCTTCGGAGGCTTTATTTTTTAGCTTTTTATTTTTTTGTGTGAGTAAAACAGGATCTTCAATGCTATAGCCTGTTTCAAAAGGAATACCTAAGTATTTAACCGCTACAACCATTTTGTTGTGTTGCGGAATTTTGAAGGCTTGTGAAATATTTAAGTGGGGTTTATAGGCTTTAGCTGTATGTTGCAGACTACTTAATTGCGGTGTAACCACTTTATAACGATACTGATATTCCGTGATTAAACCATCAAATCCGGAGCTTGCAGATTTTTGTACACGCGTTTTTTTCACGATTTGGACTTTGGCAGTTGCTTTATTTACAGCAATTAAAGCGGTTAATCTTTTTTTAATTTTTAAAATGTCTTTATTAAATTGTGTGCTGTCTTGATCATAATCAATCTTCTTGGTTTTTGGATTGATATAAAGCGAATTAACCTGGATGAGTTTTTCAGGCTGTTTGTTGTTTTTAAATTGATAATAGTAGAGTTGTGGCAGACGACCACGACCATCTTCATAGTGTTTGAGTAGATAGACTTTTTGGTCTTTGGCATCATAACCCAGGAATTCTACATTGTGAGGTCCTCCCACAGTTGCAAAACTGGTGCAGGGGAGCAGGATTAAACCGAATATAAAAGTTTTGAATATTAACATAACTAAACTCCATCAATGAGTTTGATGATTTCTGCTGCAATATGCTGGGTTAAGACAGAAAGCCTCTGTAAAGGCGTTCCATCAATAAAATAATGAAAGTTGTGCGTTTTATTTAAATATAAAATTGAGGTAAAAAAAGTGCCTTCGGGTTTTGTTTTTGTTGCACTACCACCAGGTTTGAGTAAGCCGGTACAAGCCACAACAATATCTGCGTGAGTAAATAGTTTTTTCCCATGGATCGCCATGGTTTCTGTGACTTCGGCAGATTCGGCCGTGTATTTTTCTATAAGCTCGGCATCAATATTCAGGATATCAATCTTGATGGAAGGATCATAACTGACCAGTCCACCCAGCAAAATTTCTGCACCACTGTTCTTGCAAATAGAAAATTGACTGGAAAGGTAACCAGAGCTGGCGCTTTCAATAAAAGCAATCTTTAATTGATGTTGTTCAAGGAGGTCACAACATTTTTTTAACATTATTAAAAATCCTAAAAATTATCTGTATTTTAACTCAAATCTCACTCGGCTCTTGTGTTGCAGTAGAGTAGGAGGTATTAAATTTTAAATTTTTTAATTCATTTTTTCATTTGAAAGAATAGCGTGGTTTCTATTTTTAGCAGTATTATTTTTTTTGGATTAAAATTAAATTGTCAACCATAGTGATCAAATATGAATGAATTATTCAATAAAAAACCCAGTAAAATCACTGGGTTTTTGCATTTAAACTAAAATTCAACTTAGTTTTCAAGCGCAGGCGTTGCCGCAGCAATTGCAGCAGCAACAGCATCATCTTCAGACTGAGTTGCAGAATTTGATTTTGATGGCGTTGCTTGAGTCGGTTTTTCTTCGGCTTTTGGCGCTTCAGCCTTTGCTGCCACTGCTTTAGGCGCTTCAGTGGTCGCTGGTTGAATTACTTCACGACGAATGACTGTGGTTGTATTCGCAGTTTCCTGACGTTCTACTTCAACCTGTGCAGGAATTTCAGTTTGTGTGTTTTCAGCTGAATCTAATGGTTGTAACTGAACAGGTTCATTGACTTGTTCAATTTGTTGAGTGGTCTCAACTTTTTCTTGTTCATCTTCCTTCGGTGCTTCCTTTTTTACACACGCTGTTAATAATAAACCTGCTGCAATAGCGCCACAAATCAAAAATTTTTTATTCATAATTGCACAAAACAAAGCATTAATAGGATGCAAGTATTATAACAGCAAATACCAAGATGAAAATCCTATAAAGTCCCTCTAATTTTTTATCGGAAATGCTGATAGAATAACCAATTGTTTATTGTTCTTTGAATTGATGCGGAATGACTTTGCTTTATAGGTACAGAGTAAAGTAAAATTGCGCAACATTGCAGGCCGATTTAGGCTCGATTGTACGAGAAACCCAATGACCCATTTTATTTTCGTGACTGGTGGTGTAGTTTCATCACTAGGTAAAGGTATTTCAGCTGCTTCAGTTGCTGCACTTTTAGAAGCCCGTGGTTTAAAAGTAACCATGGTCAAAATGGATCCATACATTAATGTCGATCCAGGGACAATGAGTCCTTTCCAACATGGTGAAGTTTTTGTCACAGAGGATGGTGCTGAAACTGACCTAGATTTGGGTTATTACGAACGTTTCTTGCGTCGTGCGAAAATGACCAAACTGAATAACTTTACTTCAGGTCGTGTTTATCAAGACGTACTTAATAAAGAACGTCGTGGTGATTACCTCGGTGGTACTGTTCAGGTTATTCCACACATTACGGATAATATTAAAGAACGTGTTCTTCGCGCAGGTGAAGGCTATGACGTTGCGATTGTTGAAATTGGCGGCACAGTAGGTGACATTGAATCTCTCCCATTCATGGAGTCTGTTCGTCAGTTAATGGTTGAGCTTGGTCATAAACGTACCATGCTGATGCATTTAACATTATTGCCATATATCAAATCTGCAGCTGAACTTAAAACCAAGCCAACACAACACTCTGTAAAAGAGCTTTTGTCGATTGGTATTCAGCCAGACATTTTGATCTGCCGTACAGAGTACGATGTAGATGCCGATACTACGCGTAAGATTGCATTATTTACCAACGTTGAAGCACGTGCCGTTGTGGTATGTAAAGATGCACGTTCGATCTACCAGATTCCACGTACATTCTACGAACAAAATGTTGATGATTTAATCTGTGAACGTTTTGGTTATAATGATCTTCCTGAAGCTGATTTAACAGATTGGGATAATGTTGTAGAAGCATTACTGAATCCTGAATACACGGTACGTGTAGCGATGGTTGGTAAATACGTTGAACTTCCAGATGCTTACAAATCTGTGAACGAAGCACTTTTACATGCCGGTATTAAAAACCGCGTTAAAGTTCAAATCGACTACGTAAATGCTGAAGAACTTGAAAGCCAGGATATTGCAACTGTATTACAAGATGCTGATGCGATTCTTGTACCAGGCGGTTTCGGTGAGCGCGGTACTGAAGGCAAAATGCAGGCGATTAAATTCGCACGTGAAAATGGTGTGCCGTTCCTCGGTATTTGCTTGGGTATGCAGTTGGCTGTGATTGAATACGCACGTAATGTTGCCGGTATTGCAGATGCGACCTCGACTGAATTTAACCGTTCAACCAAATCTCCATTGATTGGTTTAATTACTGAATGGTTAGATGAGCGCGGTGAAGTTCAGCAACGTTCTGCTGATTCTGATCTGGGTGGCACTATGCGTTTAGGTGCGCAAAAATCTGAACTGGTTGCAGGAACTAAAACTGCAGAAGTTTATGGTTCTGAAGAAATCATCGAGCGTCATCGTCACCGTTACGAGATGAACAACCGTTATATTCCTGTGCTTGAAGAAAAGGGCATGAAAATTTCAGGTTATTCACCAGTCCAACATTTAGTAGAAACTGTTGAAATTCCTCAACATCCTTGGTTTATTGCTGTACAATTCCACCCGGAATTTACAAGTTCTCCACGTGATGGACATCCATTATTTGCTAGCTTTATTGACGCTGCTAAAAAACAGTATCAAAAAACTAAATAATGTTGCTCTAGGAATAAACTAGGAAAGTTTAAATAATGTCGCAATTAAAACCACAAGAAATTGTACGTTTAGGCGATATACAAATGGCAAACCACTTGCCATTTGTATTATTCGGCGGAATGAATGTACTTGAATCTAAAGACTTAGCTTTTGAAATTGCTGAAACTTATGTTGATATCTGCACACGTTTGGATATCCCCTATGTATTTAAGGCAAGTTTTGATAAAGCTAATCGCTCTAGTTTGCACTCTTTCCGTGGCCCAGGTCTGGAAAAAGGTCTTGAGTGGTTAGCGGACATTAAAAAACATTTCAATGTACCGATCATTACTGACGTACATGAACCTTACCAAGCTGCTCCTGTTGCTGAAGTTGTGGACATTATCCAACTTCCAGCTTTCCTGAGCCGCCAGACTGACCTTGTTGAAGCCATGGCAAAAACTGATGCCATCATCAACATCAAAAAAGCACAATTCCTTGCTCCACATGAAATGCGCCATATTTTGCATAAATGTCTGGAAGCGGGAAATGACAAACTGATTATTTGTGAGCGTGGTTCGGCATTTGGTTACAACAATCTGGTTGTAGACATGTTGGGCTTCGACATCATGAAAGAAATGGATGTTCCTGTGTTTTTTGATGTCACGCATGCGCTTCAAACCCCAGGTGGTCGTGCGGATTCAGCAGGTGGACGCCGTGCGCAAATCACCACGCTTGCGCGCGCAGGTATGGCAACTGGTTTGGCTGGTTTATTCCTGGAAGCACATCCTGATCCAGAAAAAGCCAAGTGTGATGGTCCATGCGCACTGCGTATGTCACAGCTTGAGCCGTTCTTGGCGCAATTAAAAGAATTGGATACTTTGGTTAAAGGATTCAAAAAGTTAGATACTCATTGATGCTTTTAATAGCATCTAGTTATTCAATCAACTGAGGAATTGTTCATGAGTCAAATCGTTGACATCCGTGCACGTGAAATTTTGGACTCTCGTGGTAACCCAACCATCGAAGCAGACGTAATCTTAGAATCTGGCGTAGTTGGCCGTGCATGTGCACCATCTGGTGCTTCAACTGGTTCTCGTGAAGCTTTAGAACTTCGTGACGGTGATAAATCACGTTACTTAGGTAAAGGTGTTCGCACTGCTGTTAATAACGTAAATACGTTAATTCGTGATGCTCTAGTTGGTAAATCAGTATTCGAACAAAAAGACATCGATAACACGATGATCGCTTTAGACGGTACTGAAAACAAAGAAAAATTAGGTGCAAACGCAACATTGGCGGTGTCTTTGGCTGCTGCGCGTGCTGCTGCTGAAGAAAAGAAAATTCCTCTTTTCCAATACATCGCAGATCTTCGTGGTCAAACGATTTTGACTATGCCTGTACCAATGATGAACATCATCAATGGTGGTTCACATGCAGACAACAACGTTGATATTCAAGAATTTATGATTGAGCCAGTAGGCTTCACTTCATTCTCTGAAGCGCTACGTGCGGGTGCTGAAATCTTCCATTCACTTAAATCAGTATTAAACAAAAAAGGTTTAAACACTGCAGTTGGTGATGAAGGTGGTTTCGCACCGAACTTACGTTCGAACGAAGAAGCAATTACGGTTATTCTTGAAGCAATTGGTCAAACGGGTTACAAAGCAGGTTCTGACATCATGCTTGCGCTTGACTGTGCATCTTCAGAATTCTACAAAAATGGTCAATACATTCTTGCGGGCGAAGGCAACAAGGCATTCACAAGCAACGAATTCTCTGACTATTTAGCTGGTTTGGTAAAACAATACCCAATTATCTCGATTGAAGATGGTTTGGACGAGTCTGACTGGGAAGGTTGGTCTTACCTGACTTCAATCCTGGGCGACAAAATCCAGTTGGTTGGTGATGATTTATTCGTAACGAATCCTAAGATTTTACAACGTGGTATTAATGAGAAAGTCGGTAACTCGATCTTAATCAAATATAACCAAATCGGTACCTTGACTGAAACTTTAGATGCAATCTATCTTGCTAAAGCAAATGGTTACTCTACTGTGATTTCACACCGTTCAGGTGAAACTGAAGATTCTACAATCGCGGATCTTGCAGTCGGTACAGCAGCGGGTCAAATCAAGACAGGTTCATTGTGTCGTTCTGACCGTGTTGCTAAATATAACCAATTGCTTCGTATTGAAGAATTGACTCATGCTGCATATCGCGGTAAAGCTGAATTCAAAGGTTTGAACTAAGCGACTAATGCGATTTATGTTAAGTATATTTAACTCCACTGCGAGTAAAGTATTATTGGGCCTTGCGATCATTTTGATCGCAGGGTTTCAGTATTTATTCTGGTTTGGCGAAGGTGGTTATCATGACCATCAAAAATTAGCCGAAAAAATTCAACAACAAACAGAAATAAATGCGGAATTAAAAGAACGTAACCGTGTTTTAGCTGCTGAAGTCTATGACTTGAAAAATGGTATTGAAGCCATTGAAGAACATGCACGTTTAGATCTCGGTTTGGTCAAGCCGCATGAAACTTTTGTGCAAATGAGCATGATTGGTACAAACTATAAACCCATTTATATCGACCCCAATGCCAAAGTTGATTTAAGAACAAATGAAGACGGTACGGGAGCACCACCCGCAAATGCGCCATAAAATTTGGGCGGTTATTCCTGCTGCAGGTTCTGGGAGTCGTTTTTCTAAAACTGAACTTAAACAGTATCAGATGATTCAAGGTCAAACGGTATTAGAACATACGATCAGTCGTTTGAATGATTTGCCACTTTCAGGTTATGTATTGGCGATCAGTGAAGATGATTCGGTTGCAAAAACATTGAATTTTGCTCAGCCCGATAAAGCTTATTTTTGTGTCGGTGGGGCAGAACGGGTGAATTCTGTTCTGAATGCTCTGACTTATTTAAGTCAAATTGCTTCACCTGATGATTTGGTTTTTGTGCATGATGCTGCACGTCCTTGTGTCACCCAAGATTGTTTGAATCGTTTAGTGAATACTGCAATACAAGAAAACTGTAGTGCGATTTTGGCAATTCCGGTACGTGATACTTTAAAACGGGTTGAACAAGCCAATACTATTAATAAAACCGTGAGCCGTGATTATTTATGGCAAGCACAGACCCCGCAAATTTCAAAGTTAGGCATATTGAAGCATGCTATTGAAAAAGCGTTGCAGGATGGCATCACGATTACTGATGAAGCCAGTGCTTTGGAGTATGTGGGGGAAATCGTGAAAGTGGTGCAGGGTCGTTCAGACAATATCAAAATCACTTATTCTGATGATCTGGAACTTGCAAAATTGATTTTAACAGTACAAAAATAAAATAAAAAATGGCTTCAGATGTATTATCTCTAGAGCTTTAAATTTATACTTTGGCATCGCATTTAAACACTCAAATATTTCAAATGATACCATCACCTCAGTATCGTTTTTTACGTCACTCTTTACGTGATGGTAGAAGCATTAAACATGATTCATCAAGATGGACTAGATTACATTTAGATCCATGGTTACTTTGTTTTCTTTTATTGAATTCAGTGCTGGGATTGATGGTGGTCTATAGTGCAACCATGCAAGATAGCAGCATGGTCATCCGCCAAGCCACAAGTTTTGGCGTGGGCTTTATAATCATGTTTTTATGTGCTCAGATTCCGCCAAAAGTCTATCAGGCAGCGAGCCCTTATTTTTATATACTGGGCATTGTGCTGTTGGTATTGGTGCTGCTCATTGGTGATACCCGTTTGGGTGCCAAGCGTTGGCTGACTATTCCGGGCATCGGAAGTATGCAGCCCAGTGAGATTATGAAATTTGCCATGCCGTTAATGATGGCCTGGTTTTTTTCCCGTCGTGCTTTTCCACCCACATTTATGCAGATTGCCATTGGACTCATGTTAATGATGTTTCCTTTTGTGTTGGTGGCTTTGCAACCTGACCTGAATATTGGACTCATTATTCCCGGTATTTTTGCTTTATTTCTTTGTGGGATGTCATGGCGCCTAATTTTGGGTGCATTGACGGCACTGGCAGTGGCAGCACCGCTTATTTGGATGTTCTTGTTACAAACTTACCAAAAGAAACGGGTTTTAACTTTGTTTGATCCAGAGTCGGATGCATTGGGTGCAGGCTGGAATATTATCCAGTCCAAAATTGCCATTGGTTCTGGCGGCTTAACCGGTAAAGGGTATTTGACCGGGACGCAGTCGCATTTGGGTTACTTACCTGAACATCATACTGACTTTATTATGTCGGCCTATGCTGAAGAATATGGTTTTATTGGGGTATTTTTATTATTCAGTCTTTTTGCGGCCATTATTATTCGTTGCTTAATGATTGGGTTGAATAGCTTCCACAATTTTGGTCGTTTATTTGCCGGCACCATTGGATTGACGTTCTTCTTCTTTGTATTTTTAAACTCGGGCATGGCCAGCGGTATTTTACCCGTCACTGGAGATCCATTGCCGTTGATGAGTTATGGTGGTTCAGCGGTTATTTCATTACTGGCAAGTATGGGTATTGTGATGTCAATTCATACTCATCGTTGATGAGTTGAAAATATTATAAATCTACCTACAGTCTTGATCGTTATTTTTTAATAAATGACAGTGTCAAAAAAGCCCTCAATCGAGGGCTTTTTTGTTTAGGTGAAGAGCCAGGTGTAGTAACCCCAAAGCATCAGTGGCCATGCCAGAAATGGACTGAATAACCATTTCCATAACCAAAACTTTGGAATAAAACCTACACCGTGAATAAAGCCACCTGAAATACCGATCATGATATACATCATGGTACGGTGACTATATTCACCATTTGCATCTAGCATCATCGCTGGATGAATCAATAAAACGGCTGCAAGCGGCAATGCCAACAAAAATGAAATGGCCATTGCAAACTTGTTCGGCTTCTTGGTCTCTGTTGTTATTGCAGCTTCAGTCATTTTTTATTCCTCATCCAGATCTTGATGATGTTCGATGTAAAGGGCGCTGAGTACCCCTGCAAAACACGCCATTAAAATTCCAAGAATCCAAGCGAAATACCACATATCTATTCTCCTTGCACACAAGCCTAGTAAAGGCTGTGTGAATTATCCTGAACGTGTTTATTGGTGATCACACCCCACATTTTGTAGTAACACCAAGTGGTGTAGCACAAGATTAGTGGTACAAAAATACAAGCAGCTACAGTCATGACAGTGAGGGTGGTTTTACTCGAAACCGCATCCCACATCGTTAAGCTAATCGCTGGATTAAGACTTGATGGCATTAAGAATGGGAACAATGCAAAACCAGCAGTCAAGATTGAACCGATGACAGCAAGACTTGAACCGAGGAAGCTGAAACCTGCTTTGTTTTTACCTGCCGCAAGTACCACGATGATGCCACCAAGAATACCCATGATAGGCGCAATCATTGTAATTGGATAGGTAGTGTAGTTGTTCATCCAGCCGTGGTTGCCATTGGTAAGCACTTCTTTGGCTAATGGGTTGGCGGCCGCATTGGTATCAAATGGTTGTACCAAGGTATAACCTTCAATACCACCGAAGTATAACCATGCACCTGCACCCAAGAAGCAGACTAAGAACAGCATGCCCATGATTTGAGTTGCTTTGGCAGAACGTGCACGTAAATCACCATCAGTACGAAGCATCAGCCATGCACCACCATGTGCACATAGCATTGATAGGCTAACCAGACCGCAGACGATCGCAAATGGGTTAAGTAGGGCAAAGAAGCTACCTGTATAGGTTGAACGTACAGTTTCATCTAAAGTGAAAGGTACACCCAGGAACATGTTGCCGAATGCGACACCAAAGACCAGTGCAGGAACTGCACCACCAATTGATAAACCCCAGTCCCAAGAATTACGCCATTTGGTGTTTTCTAACTTGGAGCGGTAATCGAAACCGACAGGTCGCAAGAACAAGGCGAACAAGACCAGAAGTAGGGCCCAGTACATGCCTGAGAAGGCGGTTGCATAAACCATTGGCCAGGCAGCAAACAGTGCACCACCGGCAGTGATAAACCAGACTTGGTTACCGTCCCAGTGTGGGGCAATCGTATTGATTGCCGCACGACGTTCGTCATCATTTTTACCTACGAATGGCATAATAGCCATCGAGCCCATATCGAAACCATCGGTCAGGGCGAAACCAATCAGCAATATGCCAACCAATACCCACCAGATAATTTTGAGAAGTTCATATTCGATCATGATTGAGCCTCCCCATGAACTTTGTTTTGTGCTTCAAGTTTTTCAAAATGGTATTTACCAGTATGTAAAGAACTTGGCCCTAGGCGAGTGAACTTGATCATCAGGTACATCTCGATAATAAGCAGCACGGTATAGAATGCAGCCAGTGCAATGATTGACCCCCAGATGTCGCCAGTACTTAATGTAGAGGTAGACAAGTGTGTAGGAAGTACTTCACCAATCGTCCACGGCTGACGGCCACCTTCTGCTACGTACCAACCGGTTTGTGCTGCAATCCATGGTAGTGGTAGAGAAAATAAGGCAAATTTAAGTAACCAAGGTTTGTTTTCTGCATTGCGTTTTGCCACGGCATAAGTCGCAATGATGAACAGAAGTAACATCAGGAACCCTGAAGCAACCATGGCACGGAACGAGAAGAACAGTGCTGTTACGTTTGGAATGGTATCTTTCACTGCAGATTTAATATGTTCTTCAGATGCATCCACGACATTTGGAGAATACTTTTTCAGAAGCAAGCCATAGCCTAAGTCTTTTTGATTTTGTTCAAATGCCGCTTTCAGTTCAGGAGATTTATCACCTGCGCGGAGTTTTTCCAATTGATCATAAGCAAGCATACCGTTACGGATACGGACTTCATGTTGAACCATGAGGTCTTTAAGACCTGTTACTTCTTTATCTAAAGAACGTGTCGCAATAATACCCATTACATATGGAATCTTGATGGCGTAGTCAGTGCGTTGTTCTTGTTGATTAGGAATACCAAACAATGTGAATGGCGCAGGAGCAGGGTGAGTCTCCCATTCCGCTTCAATCGCAGCAAGTTTGGTTTTTTGAACATCACCTAACTCATAACCCGATTCGTCACCTAACAGGATCACGGAAAGTGTAGAGGCTAAACCGAAAATGGCAGCGATGGCGAAAGAACGACGTGCAAAAGGAACATCGCGTTTTTTCAATAAGTAGAAACTTGAAATCGCCAATACAAAGATTGCACCAGTCACATAACCCGCAGAAACTGTATGGACAAATTTCACCTGAGCTACAGGGTTGAAAATTAACGCACCGAAGTCGACCAGTTCCATACGCATGGTTTCATAGTTGAATGCTGAACCGACCGGGTTTTGCATCCAGCCATTGGCAACCAGAATCCAGAGTGCTGACATATTGGAACCGAGAGCAACCAGCCAGGTTACGCCTAAATGCTGAACTTTAG
Organism: Acinetobacter sp. ANC 5378; assembly: GCF_013004315.1. Lineage (NCBI taxonomy): Bacteria > Pseudomonadati > Pseudomonadota > Gammaproteobacteria > Moraxellales > Moraxellaceae > Acinetobacter > Acinetobacter sp. ANC 5378. The sequence continues at coordinate 22,619 of NZ_JABERK010000050.1, read as the reverse complement.
AAAGTCGATCCCACCCGAAGAAAAATAGACCAATAAAAGTCGATTCCAGGAAGAATGCCATTAGGCCTTCAATCGCCAGTGGAGCGCCAAAAATGTCGCCCACATAGTGCGAATAATATGCCCAGTTTGTACCAAACTGGAATTCCATGGTTAAACCAGTGGTCACCCCTAAAGCGAAGTTAATACCGAAGAGTTTTCCCCAGAATTTGGTCATGTCCTTGTAAATTTCTTTACCGGAAATCACATAGGTGGTTTCCATAATGGCAAGAATAAAAGCGAGACCAAGAGTAAGAGGTACAAAAATAAAGTGATACATCGCGGTCATTGCAAATTGGAACCGCGAAAGATCGACCACGCTTTCAGAAATCATCAACGTGTCTCCTTGATTGGGGAAGGACTGCCGGCAATGTGCTCGGCAACTTGATTGTCAAAATTTTTGGGAATAGTAGGGGTGTCAAACCAGATATGTTTAATCGTCAACAAGAGAACAATCTTAATTATTAATATGATTGTTATCTCGCGAACTAATCGTTGGTTAAAATCTTTTGGTATTAAGCTCATGCAAATAAGCCTATTTTTAAAACATAATGGATATTATTAAACAAAAAGTAACTAAAAATAAATAGATTAAACAGTTAAAGTGAAAATATATTATTTAAATTAATAAAAACAATAGCTTATTGTTGGGTGGTGTTAAAAAATAAACTAATTTTTATGGGTTTAAAGTTGAGTTAAATACTCTGTATTAAGATTTTTTAAATCCCAACTAAAATGATCATGTATTATTTTTAAAGTTGACTAAAACAGTTATGTATTATGTAAAATCCGACCAAAATTGTTGCATATTATTGAAAATTGGTATTTGAAATAATATTTATTAAGTAAGATTAATCTGTTTTTTAATTAGGGTTTAATAATTTAAAAAAGAAAATAATGCAGATATCGTTTTAAATACTTTATTTTTGAGAAATAAAAAAGACCGCCCGTAGGTAGTCTTTTTTGAGTTAAGCATGCGGTTAAAAAATCAGTACATTTAAATGAAATATTCTTTAGTGTGCTATGGCTTTTGGCTTAGAAGTTATATTCCATACCTAGACCGATCACAGTTTTTTTATCATCTTTAACCAACCAGTCACGTTTCTGTTGACCAACTACGCCATAGAAACGTGCTTGTTTGTTGATTTGATAGTCTGCACCTATACCATAAAGATCTTGCTTACGATCTGCACGACCATCAGATTCAGTGTTTGTAGAAATATATTCTGCTTTTAATTTCACTGGCGTAGATGGGATGGTATAAGCAGCGGTTACACCATAAGCATCTTCTTGTAAACCTTTATAAGAGGTGATTGTAGTAACAGGAGGAGTGCCACTTGCAGCTGATGTTGATACTGTATCATCTGTAGGTTGAGCTGTTTGCCATAATGCGCCAAACACTAAGCCATTAACTCCCATTTTAGTTAAATCTACAGAACCTGTTACACGAATAGCATCAGTATAAATATCTTTTAAGCTGTAAGCACTGTATTTAGATGCAACACCGAAGTTACCGGCAACTGCAGCCGCCAAACCAAGATCTTTATTGTCATAGGTAAGCGACGTTGAAATTCCATCACCAAAACTATCACGGCTGTCTTCTAGACCATTTGTTGCATTGTTAGTAGTAGAGGATTCTTCACCTTGTTGGAACATGATGTTGAATGCTAAACCACCTAATAATTTTTTATCAGTTTCAAAACCAATCACGTTATTTAAACGATCTTCACCTGCTAAAATAGAAGTCATGTCTAGTTCAGTGTGATCGTTGAAGATATCTTGGTTATTACCTGCAGCTGTTTTGAAATAAGAATCGTATTTACCGAATTTTAATGTCGCAATTCCATCAGATTTAATACCAATAAAACGGTTACGGGCACTTAAATCAGTGTCAGAGCCAGAACCATCAGTAGAGATTGCCCATTCAGCTAAATAAACTGCTGATAATTTGTCAGTTAGTTTTTCTTCACCTTTTACACCAATACGAGAAGCATTTGAGTTTACTTTTGATACGCTTTCGTCTTTAAAACCATTGTTATCGATTTGATCTAAAGTAACATTTAATTTGCCGTACAAAGTTGGCGCTGCTTGTGCTGCGCTTAAGCTTAAAGTTGTAATTGCAGCAGCGAGAAGCAATTTTTTCATTGAGATTTCTCCAAAACATTGTTCTAAATGGCGTTAGCCTTGCTTGACACTTTTTTAGTTTGCTTAGGTACAAAAAGTTACAAAAGCTAACCAACTTGCTATGCAGTATCTGTAATGTTTGTGACAACGAAGTGAACAATAAATGACAGTTTTGTGACGTGTATGGATTAAATATGAAGGCTAATTCTTTCTTTTCTTATTCTGTATTTATAAAAAAATGGAGCCGAAGCTCCATTTTTTGAATTCATTTTAAATTAAAGTGCGGCTTTAATTCTTTCCGCCAACATTTGAATTTTTTCTTGATCACCCATGTGTAAAGCATGTTTGCCTAATTCATGAACCGAACTTGGAATGAGGTGAAAATGTACATGCGGCACAGTTTGACCTGCGGATGCACCTGAAAGTTGCATCAGTACAATGCCTTTTACTTCAAGTGCTATTTCCATCGCTTGGGCAATTTTTTGCACAATTTGAATGGTATAAGCAGCAGCATCAGGAGGTAGATCAAGCAATGTTATAGCCGGTGTTTTAGGGATGACCAGCGTGTGACCTTCAGCTTGCGGCATGATGTCCATAAAAGCGAGAACTTGATCGTCTTCATACACTTTAATTGCAGGAATTTCGTTGCGGATAATTCGTGCAAAAATATTTTGATCATCGTAAAGCATGGCTAATCCTTGAAAGTGATTGTGTACTGTAATTATTTACAGTTCAATTCTTTCTGACGATCTTTGATGGCGTCAAGTCGTTGTTGCTCTTTTTCTGAAAATTTTGGTTTAGTTGTATAGCAATTATCATTGCCAAACTTCGCCTTAGCATCAGGATCTTTAAAGCAAAAACCTTTAGATGCGTAAATGACATCATGGTCATTTTTCAATTTTTGACATTCTTGCTCTGGCGTTGCTGCAAAAGCACTTGCCCCAATAAAAGTTGCAACACTAGCAAAAATTGCAACACTTAACTTAGTCATGAGAGTTTCCTCTGTAAGAACATTGTGTATAACACATAATCACAATATTAGGTTTCGTTATCATTATTCAATGGCGAGTTATTACTCAAGTGTAATTTTACTCCATGATTCGTACATTTTTACAGCGCTAGAAAAGTCACTGTCTTTTTCTGCTAAATCACTGGAAGCCTGAATTAAACTTTGAGTAAGGGCAATGACTGGCGCAGAAAGTTTAGCTTCACGAACCAAGTCTAAAGCAATCCCGGTATCTTTGGCTAATAATGGGAGGGCAAAGGTCAGTGGAAAACTACGATTTAAAATGCGCTGCGGTAAAACCGTTTCCGTTACACCGCTTTTGCCACTGGAGGCATTAATACAATCTAATGCTTCATTTAAGTTTACGCCATGTGCTTTAAGTGCAGTAAAACCTTCTGCCACTGAACACAGATTTACAGCCAACAACATATTGTTTACTGCTTTCACTGCAAATCCTGAACCCGGGCCACCGACATGTTTGATCAGTTTGCCGAAGGCTTGAATTGCGGGCAGGGCCTGTTCAAAAGCTGTAGCTTCTCCGCCAATCATTACCGTCAAGGTGGCATTTTCAGCGCCAATGGTTTGCCCACTGACAGGAGCATCAAGGAAATCTACATTTTGTGATTTGAGTTGCGTTGCCAGATTTTTTGCCGATTCAGGAACACCACTGGTGCAATCGACCCATACCGCACCAGATTTAATTTTGACACTGGTAATGAGGTCTTCGACTTCTTTACTGGTTGGTAAGCAAGAAAAAATGATGTCTGCTTGAACCGCCTGTTCAAGTTCGACTGCTTGCGTGCCAAATTCAGTTGCATGCTGTTTGGCTTTTTCGAAATTGCGGTTCCAGACATAGACCGTGTCGAAATGTTGAGGCAAATGGGCTGCCATGCGGTAACCCATAGCCCCTAAGCCGATGAATGCAACTGACTGAATCATGATGTTTCCTTTATATTTTGCTTGATCTGTGTTTTAACCAGGTGGTCATAAATGGCCAGAACTCATTGGCACTGGATTGGCTCGACATCAGCCCTAAATGACCACCCGGGATGAGAGTAAACGTGACATCTTGACTATTTGTCAATTCAATTAAAGGCTTAACTGCTTCTACAGATACGATCTGATCGCTACGGCCCGCACCCACCAATACAGAGCACTCAATATTTTTTAATTCGATATTCTTATCTTGTAATTGGATAACGCCATTTTTGAGCGGATTTTGTAGCCAGACATTAAAAATCATGTCCTGATTGATACCGCCAGGATAATCAATCATACGGTTGAGGAAGTGTCCCATTGTGGCATGTTCGTATAAGGCTTGCGTGTTATCCAGATTAAGTAGGAGCTGTTTCTGACTTTGAATCCATCCTATAGGGTCTATAATTTTAAACCCGAATGAATTTAATACTCCCGGAGTATGGATCAGGGATTTTGGTAAAGTTTCAGAATAAATTTTGTTTTGCAGAGCTTTATTTTTGGCAATCAGTTGATTGACTTTTTGAAAAAGTTTACCGGTACGACCTGAGGCATGGCTGTCTACCGGACTGCCCAATACAATTAAATTCTTAACGTGGTTCGGTTTATGCAGTGCGCAATACAGCATGACAAATACACCGGCCATACTCCAGCCATGCAGTGAAATTTCATCGCTGTTTGAATGTTGACGAATTTGGGCAATGCAATGGGGAATGGCATCATCAATGAATGACATGAAATTAAGGAAGCGATCTTTATAGTTGTATTGCCCCCATTCGACTAAATAGACATCAAAACCACTATTCTGAAAATGCTTCACCAACGAACGGTAAGGGTACAAGTCATAAATGGCCATGTTGATGGCTAGAGGAGCAACGAATACGAGAGGTTCTTTATATTGTTTATCTGGTGAGGCGTAATAACGCACACAGGTTTGTTTGTACTCTGCAATGATTTCATAGGGCGTAGTTTGCGATAAAACCAGCGATTTTGAATTAAACAAACTGGTCGACAGGTTTTTAAGTTTGTTTTTGTGCTTGGCAATTTTATTTTTAACTTGAATCATTGCTGCGGGTACTAACATATGGGTGGATTGATCGAAGTGTAGGCGATATTTGTGCATTATACCTTGACCTTAAATGCCATAGGCGCTCAAAATGTTGGCAATTATTAGCAACGGCAGTCCAAGGACTGGGTAGGAAAGATGAGCCAACAAGACGACATTGAATACCAATTAGATACTTTAGCCATTCGTACAGGTCATACACGTAGTTTTGAAGGTGAGCATGGCGAGCCAATTTTCCTGACATCTTCATTTGTTTATGAAAATGCAGCAGAAGCAGCCGCTAAATTTTCGGGGCAAGAACCGGGAAATATTTATTCACGTTTCACCAATCCGACTGTAGCGATGTTCGAAAAGCGTTTAGCTGCTCTGGAAGGTGCTGAACGTGCTGTGGCGACCAGTTCTGGTATGGCAGCAATTATGGCTGTTGCAATGTCCTATTTGAAAATGGGCGATCATGTCATCTGTTCACGCGCTGTGTTTGGTTCGACTGTATCTTTGTTTGAAAAATACGTGGCTAAATTTGGCGTAACTGTTGATTTTGTCGATTTGACAGATTTGCAAGCATGGAAAAATGCTATCAAGCCTGAAACCAAACTCTTGTTTGTAGAATCTCCATCCAATCCGCTTGCTGAAGTTGCTGATGTTCAAGCTTTGGCTGATCTTGCACATGCCCATGGTGCATTACTTGCGATTGATAACAGCTTCTGTACCCCGGTATTGCAACAACCGATTAAATTTGGCGCAGACTTGGTGGTTTATTCCGCGACTAAATACTTAGATGGTCAAGGTCGTGCACTTGGTGGTGCTGTGGTGGGTAATCACAAACTGCTTGAAGAAGTGTTTGGTTATGTACGTACCACCGGACCATCAATGAGCCCATTTAATGCCTGGGTATTCTTGAAAGGTCTGGAAACTTTGCGTTTACGTATGCGTGAACATTCAGCAAGTGCACAGAAACTGGCTGAATTCCTGAATACTCATCCAAAAGTTGAAAAAGTCTATTACGCTGGTTTGCCTTCACATGTCGGTCATGAGCTTGCAGCGAAACAACAAACCGGTTTTGGCGGTATTGTTTCGTTTGAAGTGAAAGGTGGTCGTGAAGGGGCTTGGAAAGTCATCGACAATACCCAATTTATTTCTATCACTGGTAATTTAGGTGATGCGAAATCGACAATTACTCACCCAGCCACCACAACTCACGGTAAACTCTCAGCGGAAGCGAAAGAAGCTGCCGGTATTCGTGAAGGTTTAATTCGCGTTTCTGTTGGTTTAGAAGATATTGATGATATTATTCGCGACATTAGTCGTGGTTTAGATTTAATCTAATTTTATAGATATTGATTTAGAAATTGGTTGTTCGGAGAATTTTATGAACATTAATATGTTGATGCAGCAAGCCCAGCGCATGCAGAAAGATGTTGAAAACAACATGAAAAAAGCCAAAGAAGAACTGGCGCAAACTGAAGTTCATGCTGAAGCTGGCGGTGGTCTGGTAAAAGTGACCATGACTTGCCGTAACGTGGTAAAACGTATCGAAATCAATCCTGAACTTCTTCAAGAAGATGCCGATATGATTGAAGACTTGATCGCTGCTGCCATGAACGATGCTGCGCGTCAGGCTGAAGCGGTTTCTGAAGAACGAATGAAAGCGGCTAACTCTGGTATGGGCTTGCCACCAGGCCTTGCTGGTTTATTCTAAGGAATACGTTGAGTGTTTAGTGATCGATTTGATCAACTGGTACAAGCTTTACGTATTTTGCCAAGTGTTGGGCCGAAATCGGCTCAGCGCATGGCATTACACCTGATCATGAAAAATAGGGAAGGTGCAGTCGGTTTGGCGCATGCCTTAAATGAAGCAACCACTTATATTCATGAATGTAGCGTTTGTCATTCACTGACTGAAAATGAAGTGTGTGATATTTGCCTGTCCCATGAACGCGATGATCAGCTGCTCTGTGTGGTGGAATCACCTGCAGATGTGATGGCGATTGAACAAAGTGGCAGTTTTCGTGGCAAATACCATGTACTGGGTGGGCATTTATCCCCACTGGATGGGATTGGTCCTGAAGAAATCGGTATTCCATATTTGATTCAGCGCTTAAGCCAAGGTGGCGTTTCTGAAGTGATACTGGCAACCAATGCCACTGTGGAAGGTCAGGCAACTGCACATTATCTGGTAGAAGCCACCAAGCATTTACCTTTGAAAATGACCCGTATTGCTCAAGGTGTTCCTCAAGGGGGAGAGCTTGAATATGTGGATAGTCATACTTTAAGTCAGGCAGTTCATAACCGCATGCGTATGAAATAAGTGCCAGGGTACTTATTTCATCACTTTTGATGATTTGATGAGTTTAAATTTGAATTTTATCTGTCTAAATTAAGTTTAAACTTATACAAAAAATATATAAAAACTCACTATTTTTTGATTTAACTACTAAAAATAGAGTGAATATGCGTACTAGATGTAAAATTTGTTATATCTAAATGTTATATATCGGTTAATATGCTTTTCAAGAGAATCTGATTTTAGACTCGGTAATATGTTTCAGTTCATTCAGCAACAAAAAGACTTAGATAATATTTTGCATTTGATGGGTCAGACATCCATTTATGGATTAGACACAGAATTCATCAAAGTGGATACCCTGTGGCCTAAATTGGGTGTATTTCAGATCAATGTCGCAGGTCAAGTCTTTTTGCTCGATGGGACAAGTTTGGATTTGTCTGCATTTTGGCAAAAATTATTTCAAGCACATCAGAATGTCTTTCATGCCTGTAGTGAAGATATCGATTTAATCTATCACTATGCACAGCAAAAAAGCCTAAGCAACGTTTTTGATACTCAGGTTGGCATGTCCTTTTTAGGCCATGGGCTACAGATGAGCTATCAAAATGCATTAAAGCACATGCTGGATGTCGATATTGATAAAGGTCAAACGCGATCTGACTGGTTGGCACGTCCGCTTAGCCCCGAACAGCTAAGTTATGCTGCGAATGATGTGCTTTATTTGATGAATTTATCCAATAAAATTCAGCATGAATTAACTGAAAAATATTTGCTCGATTTTGCACTCGAAGATTGTCGTCATTTGACCCATGAAATTGGTCAAGAAACTCCATTAGATTTGCTCTACCATGATATTGGTAATTATCGTCATTCACGCCGTCAACTGATGCAGTTACAACAACTGGCTGTGTGGCGTGAACAGATGGTTAAAGCGCTGAATTATCCACGCAGCTTTATTCTGAAAAGTTCAACCATGATTGATTTGGTTGAAAAAAATCCCCGTAATCCTTTCCAGTTATCCAGCATTAAAGATATTCGTCAAAATATCGTGCGCGATCATGGGAAGACTATTTTAGATTTGTTGAAATTCTTGCCTGAGCAGGCGGAATGGCCATTGCGTATGGCACGTCCAATTCGTCATTCATCTAAAGATATTGGTGAAAAAGTCGATAAAGTCATTCAGGCTGTAGTAGAAGAAACTACAGTGCCGAAAGAAGTGCTGATGCGTAAAAAATGGCTGAATGCACTGTATCAGCATGTGGTATTTCATAATGACGAACAGGATTTACCGGCTTATCTTTTAGGTTGGCGCTATGAGCTGTTAACCAAGCCGCTGATTGATGTTTTGCATGCTGACGAACAATATCTGTCCACCCAAATGAAGGTGATGGAATAATTTTTAAACAGATTGATTAAAGAATTATCGTTTATACAAAATCAAGACTGATGCGTTAATAATCACTAATGTATCCGTCTTTTTTTTGCTGTATGCTTGAGCTAAGTTTTATGAGTACTGTTTCAACTATGCATTGTTCAATTTTCAAATCCAGCAAAAAAGATGAAATGTATCTTTACATTGCCCGTCCTGAGCCAACTGAAAACGAAGCTGAAGCAGCGAGTCCACTTGAAATTTTGCCAGAACCGATGCGTGTTGCATTTGGTCGTGCGACTTTTGTCATGGATTTAGAGCTATCTGAAAGCCGTAAATTGGCACGGGTAAATGTGTTGCATGTGATTGACTCCATTCAGACTAAAGGCTTCTTTATTCAAGTGCCACCAGAAGGTTTAATCAATCCTAATCAAGCTGCCCCAGAAGGGTTGCGCGGTGCCTAAAGTCGATTCAGGAGTTGCACGATGAATAGTTTTCTTTCACTACTAGATTCAATTCCTGAAGACAGCATCGCTGTCACGGTTTATATATTAGGCAGCATTATTATTCTTTGGGCATGGTATGCGATTGCAAAACGCTTGCCTAAACCTTTGGGCGGAATCACGTGGATCATTGGATTTGCGATTTTACTGACGCCTACGGTGTCTGAAGGAAATAATGCGTCCATCGCCCCAGCAATTTTTGGCTTGTTATTTGGCATTTTAACCAAAGAAACTGCTTTGGTCTGGTCAAATGCCTCTCTCATTTTATTTGTGATCGGGCTGGGTTTAGTGGTTGGCTATTTATGGACAAGATACACAGCCAACAAAGCAAAATTTGTAGTCAACAAAAATAGTTCACCGCTTTAAGTAAAACAATAAGGTTAAATCATGTCTGTGGATACTCAACAATTTTCTGGTACAGATCAGTACATTGCGACTGATAGTTTAAAACTTGCTGTTAAAGCTGCACGTGCATTGCAAAAACCACTTTTGGTTAAAGGTGAGCCGGGTACAGGTAAAACTTTACTTGCAGAACAAGTCGCTGAAAGTTTGGGGCTTGAACTGATTACCTGGCATATCAAGTCAACCACTAAAGCACAGCAAGGTTTATATGAATACGATGCCGTATCACGGTTGCGTGATAGCCAATTGGGCGATGATCGTGTTTATGACATTAAGAACTACATTAAACCTGGGAAATTGTGGGAAGCATTCACCCGTGAACAACGCTGTGTATTGTTGATTGATGAAATTGACAAGGCAGACATTGAGTTTCCAAACGACTTATTGCATGAACTGGATAAAATGTCGTTCTTTGTTTATGAAACCGGGGAAACCATCACTGCGACGCATCGTCCGATCGTGATTATCACTTCAAACAATGAAAAAGAATTACCGGATGCATTCTTGCGCCGTTGTTTCTTCCATTATATTGAATTCCCTGATGAAGCGACCATGCGCGAGATTATCGATGTGCATTTTCCGCAGGTTTCATCAGCTTTGGTGAATGAAGCCTTGCAGGTTTTCTTCAAGCTTCGCCAGATCCCAGGTTTAAAGAAACCACCATCAACCTCTGAATTGATTGACTGGTTAAGCTTATTGATGGCAGATGATATGCCTGAAGATATCTTGCGTAACCATGACAAATCGAAAGCCATTCCACCACTGTATGGTGCGCTGATTAAAAACGAGCAAGATGTGCAGTTGCTTGAACGTTTAGCCTTTATGTCGCGTCGTTAAGGAGACATCGCCATGTTTGTGCGATTGTTTTATACCTTAAGAAAATACGGCGTACCGGTTTCAACACGTGAACTGATTGACCTGAATGAAGCAGTTGCTTCAGGTCTGGTTTTTGCCGATCAGGATGAGTTCTACCAACTTGCAAAAACCGTCATGGTCAAAGATGAGCGTTTCTTTGATAAGTTTGACCGTGCCATGAAAGATTACTTTGATGGCATCTCAACTTTTGATCTGGATGATTTGCTCAATCAAGTGCATAAATTGCCGAAAGACTGGTTTGATCTTGAGCTGATCGAAAAGCATCTCACACCAGAGCAGCGCGAAGAACTCAAAAAAGCCGGTTCACTTGAAGAACTGATGAAGATGCTGGAAGAGCGTCTGCGTGAACAGCACAAGAAGCATCAGGGCGGTAACAAGATGATCGGTACCGGTGGCACCTCGCCATTCGGTGCTTATGGTGATCATCCTGAAGGTGTGCGCATTGGCGGGCCGGGACGTAAACGTTCTGCCGTCAAAGTCTGGGAACAGCGTAAATATCAAAACCTCGATGACGAACAGATTTTAGGAACACGCCAAATGCAAATGGCATTACGCCGTTTGCGTAAATTTGCCCGTCAAGGTGCTGCTGAAGAACTGGACATTAATGGTACGATTCGTGAAACGGCAAAGCAGGGCATTCTAGATGTACAACTGGTGCCAGAACGACGTAACCGTATTAAAGTGCTGATGTTATTTGATGTCGGTGGGTCAATGGATTCACACATTGCCCAATGTGAAAAACTATTCAGTGCTGCCAAAACAGAATTTAAGACTTTAGAGTATTTTTATTTCCATAATTGTCTGTACGATTATGTATGGAAGGACAATATTCGTCGTTCTAACACGCGTATGAACACCTGGGATTTATTCAATACCTATGGGCGCGACTATCGTGTAATTGTCGTTGGGGATGCCAGTATGGCACCTTATGAGCTGAGTTCTGTAGGCGGTTCGGTGGAATATATGAATGATGAAGCGGGCAATGTCTGGTTGCAGCGTTTACGTCAGCATTTTGAAAAAACCGCATGGCTGAATCCTGAAGAAGACCGTTATTGGCATTACACGCATACCATTGGTCAAATTAAGCAGATTTTTGAAGATCATATGTATCCAATGACCTTGAAAGGTGTGGAAGATATGACAAAATATTTAGCTCGCTAGGCATAATAAAACTCAACGCGTTCGTTTTAAATGAAGGAATAGTAAAATGACTCATCAAATTAATGGTATCCCATTACCCAATGAAGAAGGTTTCTTTGGACAATACGGCGGTCAATTTATCCCACCTCATTTAAAAGAAGCGATGGATGAGATCAATGTGGCGTATGAGAAAATTCGTCATACTGCAGAATTTCAAAATGAATTGGCAGATTTGTTTGCCAATTATGTCGGTCGTCCAAGCCCACTGTTTCATGCCAAACGTTTGTCTGATCAATTGGGTGGAGCGCAAATCTACCTGAAACGTGAAGATTTAAACCACACCGGTGCACATAAAATTAACCACTGTTTAGGCGAAGCTTTGCTTGCCAAATATATGGGTAAGAAGAAAGTCATTGCAGAAACGGGTGCAGGACAGCATGGGGTGGCTTTGGCTACAGCATGTGCTTTGGTCGGTATTCCATGTGAAATTCACATGGGACAAGTGGATATTGAAAAAGAACATCCGAATGTCGTGAAAATGAAAATTTTGGGCGCCACCCTTATTTCTGTCACGCGTGGCACTGCAACCTTAAAAGATGCGGTAGACAGTGCGTTTGAAGAATATCTCAAAGATCCGAAAAATTTTATTTATGCGATTGGTTCGGTGGTCGGTCCACATCCATTCCCGAAAATGGTGCGTGATTTTCAGGCTATTATTGGTGATGAAATTAAAGTTCAAACCCATGATTGTTTCGGTTCGAATCCAGATTATATTGTGGCTTGTGTGGGCGGTGGTTCAAATGCGATGGGGGCTTTCACCGCATTTTTAAATGAACCAGATGTAAAGCTTGTTGGGGTTGAGCCTGCAGGACATGGTCTGGATACCACTATGCACTCCGCAACCTTGACCTTGGGTAAACCAAGTCAATTGCATGGTATGGCGTGTTACGTGCTTGAAGATGAACAAGGCGAACCATTGCCGGTCCATTCAATTGCTTCTGGTCTGGATTATCCGGGTGTAGGTCCACAGCACAGTTTCTTGAAAGATTTGGGGCGTGTGGAATACTCAACCGCGACCGATCAGGAATGCCTAGATGCCTTTATGACATTGTCGCGTGTAGAAGGTATTGTTCCTGCACTAGAAAGCTCACATGCCGTAGCATGGGCGATACGTGAAGCACCAAAAATGGCCAAAGATGTGAAAATTGTGGTGAACTTATCCGGTCGTGGTGATAAAGATTCTGATTATGTTGCGGAAAAATTGGGTTTGAACTAGAAAATACGTCCATTTTTAAAGCTAACTGTTAAGTTCTAGCCGGAACATAAAAAAACCTCTCGAAACGAGAGGTTTTTTTATTGGGTTTAAAAGGTTAACTGGCAATATATTGTTGGAGTTGATCAATCAATTTGCGCTGATCTTCCATGACGGCTTTGACCAAGTCACCAATTGAAATCAAGCCAATAAGTTTATCATTTTCAACCACAGGAAGATGACGTAAATGGCGATCTGTCATGAGACCTAAGCAATCTTCAACACTGGTTGATTTGGTAACTGTTAATACTTTTGCAGTCATAATTTCACTGACCGTAGTTTCTTCAGACCTACGTTCCATCAGCGTGACTTTACGCATGTAATCACGTTCAGACAGAATACCGACTACTTTCTCTTGCTCAGTCACTACCAGTGCGCCAATGCCTTTATCTGCCATAAGTGAAATTGCTTCAAGTACAGTTGCTTCTGGACTAATGGTAAAAATAGTTTGTTCAATTTTGTCCTGAATAACTTGTGCTACATTGGTCATTTATTATCGTCCTTTGGTGTTTATTCTTTGATATTAAACTTAGCGCGAAATCAGAAAAATGCAAACACTTTTCAATTCAGAAACTTAATTTTACATTTCTCTGTATTTCGCTTGAACCGTTTGCATAACTGCCTAAGCAGGTTGCAAAGATTCAGAGAAAAAGAAGTGACGCATTTGTTGAGTGGTCAATTTAAATTTTCGACTTGAAGAATTACATAAAGCAGGCGTAACTTTTAAACGCGTTAATGTCGGCAGTAAGGATTCTTGAAAATCCTTAGGGGTAATTTTACGGGGAGTATAATCTGGCCAATGTAGCTTGGCATAGTTGTGTGCTTGAATACTGTTGAGCCAAAAGGGAAAAATGAAGTCCTCCTGGTCCGACATCATTGCCCAGCCTTGTTGATGATATAAACCCCAGAGTACACCGCAGTACATCATTGACTTTAAAAGGGTGATTTTAAAGAACAAGTCTTTAGGAATAAGGTGTAAAGATTTAATTTGATTCATACCAAAAGCATCTAGTGACTTCGGGAGCTATTGTAGGAAATTCAGATGAAAGTTCAGTGTAAGCTTTGAGAAACAATGTAAGAAAATATGTATTTAAAAACAATAGGCATTAAAAAACGCCACCTTAGTGACGTTTTGTTAAGCTTGCATTGTGGCTAAATTCTGCCAGTATTGTGCTTTTAGCGAGTCTCGTTCTACACGAAAACCTTGATAATAAAGTTCTGCTAAAAATAATGCTGCTTTACCATGCCCAGCACGAGCGACTTCTTCCAATTTTTGAACCGCATCTGCAAAATTCATTTGAGATTGAATGGTGTTTACTGCATCTGCATATGCATGTTCTAAGTCTTGATGAGAGAGTTGTTGAATCATATTAAACTCCTTATTGTAATTATGATTGCTAGTGTAAGACTTTTAAGCTCGTCTTGATACTAATTTAACTTGGTATTATTAAATTAATATTACATTAAACCTAAATTGTCAAACAATATATGTGGGTAATTCTTGTTAATTCAAGTTTACATGATTAAACAATGCACAAAATGATTTTTTATTAATATGGATGTACGGAAACTGTTAAGTATAAGGAGAATAACATGACAAAAACATTAGATGGTTTGAATTTTGATTTGCCTCCAACAGAAGCTCAAATTATTGAGCTTGCTCATCAACATCGCAAAAATTTAGACGAAGCAATTTTTCATCAGGAAATTCATCTGGGTAATTTTTGTCTGGCTCAGCGCAAAAGAGTTTATGATTTTACCCGTCAGCTGGATCCACAACAACGTGAAGAGTTTTATGATGTTTATAATGGCGAGTTAAAGCGTGTCGCGGATGATGATGAACTACATCCAGTTGATTCGGAAAGAGGGGTCGGGGTTTTTGCCATTGCGCTGGTTTTAGGGATTATTGCGTTGGTACTTTACTTTGCAGTGATCAGAAACGTCATAGGATAAGCAATTGATGATTGCTCAATTTCTGCCACAAGTGCTTTGAAATTGAGCAAATCTGCTTGTACTTATTTTTACCGCGCCATACACTACCTTGAGTTCGAGGTAGGTTATGCATATTGCTATAGAAAAAATTGTTCAATTAAAATCTGAAATAAAACTTGAAAATGTTTATAACGTGCTCATTGTTACGATTATCGCCATTATATTAATCCTTGCTTTTATTGCCCTGCATCGACCAATTTCAGTTACACAATTTGAAAATATTGTGAAACTTTCATCCCAAGCCAATTATCCGGATACTCAAGAAATGGCCTTGCACCTGATGCAGCAGCATCAGGTTCCTTACGGTCAATACTTTAAATTGATGCAGGCGCATCAGTTGGAAATGACCCGGGCACATCAATTACCTCCTTTGCAGGCGGAGCAATAATCGTTTTAGGCATTTGTTCTATTGAAGGCGAAGGAAGCGTAGGTTCATGTGGAAGCAGATTTTGCTTGAGGGTTGCTTGCAAAGCCTGTTTATCTAATTTGTCATTGACCACAATCAGGGTTAAGCGTTCAGGATGCAGATGTTTCCGGATTGCATTTTGTACATCTTGCGCAGTCATTTTCTCTAATAATTGTGGGTATTGATTCAAATAATCAGCCGCTTGGTTGTAAAATCCCATTGAACCTAACTGTGCATTAATATTGGCATTGCTACTATAATTATTTGGAAAAGCCCGTAACATACCGACTTTGGTTTCTTCCAGCTGTTTTTGATCAATCGGTTGCTGTACAAAATTGACTAGAGCCTGATGAGCAACTTGAATACTGTCGAGTAGCTGGTCTTGTCGGGTTGAGTAACTAAAACTAAAAGTGCCGGGAACTTGGCTAAATGAAAAAGAACTATAAGCCCCATAGGTATAACCTCGTTTCACCCGCAGCTCTTTCATCAAGACAGAGTTAAAGCCACTACCACCAAACATTTGGTTGGCAACTTCTAAAGCTAAACGATCTGGATCAAATCGCGTAGTGCCTAAATGTCCCATTATCACATGCGCTTGGCTAGAATTAAAGGTCAGGTGGAGAATATCAAAAGCCGATTTGTCGAGTGGTTGCGCCAGTGGTTTGGCTTTTTCACCCTGTTTTAAATTGCCAGCAATGCGTTCAGAAAGTTGTAGTGCTTGTTTTGCATTAAGTTGACCAGTAATGGCGATATTCAGATTTTGTGCCACCAGAAATTGATCACTAAATTGTTTCAGCTGTACTGGGGTTATTTTACTAATGCTGCGTTGTGTTCCGGTAATCGGTTCTGCATAGGGGTGCTTTCCATACAAAACACGATAAAACTGAACATTCATCATCCGGCTTGGGCTTTCCTGGATTTGCTTCTGACCCACCTGAGTATTGCTTAAGACCAAATCAATACTCGATTTTTTAAACGTCGAATGATTTAAAACTTCCATCATCATGCCTAAAGCTGGTTCAAGTTTTTTAGGGTCAGATAGCACCCTTAATTTTACAACGAACATGTCCCGATAAGCTTGCGCATTAAATTTGGCACCCACGCGTTCAAAAGCACTGGCAATTTCGTTTGCGGTATATTTTTCTGTGCCTTCATCAATCAGCTTTGCCGCCATATTGGCAATACCATACAAACCTGGAGCGATCTCTTCATCCCGTGCTGCACCTGCATTAAAGGTCAGTTGAATATCGATCATGGGAAGATCTGGTGATTCTACAAACAGGGTGCGGACTTTATAGCGGTTTTTCAGCTCATGAACATAAGGGGTGCGCAATTGAAATTGTTTATTATTGATTTTTAAACTTTGTAAAAGGGGAATCGAGATTAAATGGGTCGGATTGTCATCGCTAATACTATTTAAGTCCACATCCGCAATTGTAGATTGAGCCGCAACAATAGAACTGAGTAAAATAATAGGGCGTAGCTTCAACATGTAAAATTCCGTTATTGTGCTTTATTTTCGGGAGAAAGATATAAAGTGCTGAGATTGTCACGGCTAAAATAAATATTTGCCACGCGTTGAATATCTTGGGGAGTGACCGTTTCAAAATGCTTTGGCAGTTCATCCATCAAGCGAAAACTTAAGCCGTTGATTTCTAAGTTGCCGATCATTTTGGCTTGTCCGGCAACATCATCTTGGCTATAGACTAAATTGGAAACGAATTTAGCCGTCACGCGTTCAACCTCTTCGGGTTTAATCAGTTCGGTTTTTAATAAATCAATTTCACTTTGAATGGCTTTTTCAGCATCTAGTAAACTCACGCCATCCGTAGGTAATGTGGAAATGCTCAATAAGCTGTCTCCACGACTATAGGGATCATAAGAAACACTGATTGCAGTCAAAATTTTCTGGTCACGGACGAGTCGGTCTTGCAGTCGTGAAGAAATACCACTATCCAACAAACTTTTAATAATCGTCAGTGCATAAGCATCTTTGGGGTTTTTAGCCGTGACCAGTGAAGGTACATTCCATGCCATATATAAATTGGGTACTTGCACAGGCAGGTTGAGTTCCATGTGACGGTAACCAATGCGGTCAAACTCCAATACGTCATTTCTGGGCGGTGTTTTTCTGGCGGGAATGTCACCAAAATATTTTTGTACTTGCAGCAAGGCATTTTCAGAATCAACATCGCCGACAATAATCAATATGGCATTATTCGGGGTATACCAGTCGCGATACCATTTTTTTACATCTTCAAGCTGAATGTTTTGAAGATTTTTCATGTGCCCAATGACGGGTTGTCGATAGTGACTGGTGGGATAAGCAATCCATTTAAATCGTTCAAATGCAAGCGATCTCGGATTGTCATCAGTGCGCAAGCGCCGTTCTTCCATCACCACTTTAATTTCTGGATCGAAATCTTGCTGCCGCAACAGTAAATTACTCATGCGATCCGATTCAAGCTCTAAAGCCATGGGGAAATAAGTTTTAGGATAGAGCTGGTAATAATTGGTGTAATTGGTAAAGGTTGAAGCATTGATACTCCCCCCATAAATACGACTTAAACGGGTAAATTCATCATTGGGAACTTTATTTGTGCCTTTAAACATCATATGTTCAAGTACATGGGAAATGCCCAGCAAATTTCCAGATTCATCACTACTTCCCACGCCATACCAGATTTGCGTCATGACCATGGGGGAGCGATGGTCTTCGCGAATAATCACTTTTAAGCCATTTTTAAGCGTAGTTTCAAAGGTGCTGCGTGCTAACTCACTCCGTGTCTCGGCATAAACCCATCCGCTTTGCATTGAGAGTAAGGCAAAGCCCATGAGTAAAATGTGTTTCTTAAAAAAAGACCGCTTTGGAAAAAGTGAGACGTAAATTTTGAGCACAATATTTACCAAAGTGATTAATTGTATTTATGATTATTTTTAAGAAATTCCTGTTTGAAAGCAAGGTGGAGTTGTTCGTTTTTGGTGTGTTGTACGTCTACTGGGGATTGCAACGGAAATCTATGCTAGAATCCTTGTTTTTCAACGCAATGCTTTTCAAGGATTCGGCATGCAACAGCAATCTAATGGGCAAAATAAATTTTTGATTGATGCTGATATCGGGGATGACGATGTCACTTTACCGAATTTACCTGCGGTAAATGTACCTATTGTTGAAGCTCCAAAACAAGAACAAGCAAGTGTTTCTGCGCCTGTAGCCACAGAAACTGAGCAAGATGATGCATCTAAAGGTGGCTTTTTTAGCCGCATGAAAGTGGGCTTAACCAAAACCCGTAAAAACCTTGCTGATGGCATGGTGAATATTCTGATCGGTGGTAAAGAAATCGATGATGAATTATTGGAGGAAGTTGAAGAGCAATTACTGGTTGCAGATATCGGTGTAGATGCGACTAAAACCATTATTGCCAATTTAACTGAACGTACCACACGTGGCGATTTGATCTATTCACATTCATTGTATAAAGCTTTGCAGGAAGAGCTGGTGGCGATTTTGGCTCCACGTGTCAAGCCTTTGCATATTGACCCAAATAAAGCGCCATTTGTTATTTTGGTGGTGGGTGTCAATGGTGTGGGCAAAACCACAACCATTGGCAAACTGGCAAAACGCTTACAAGGTGAAGGCAAGAAAGTGATGCTGGCAGCAGGCGATACCTTCCGTGCTGCAGCAACAGAACAGCTTCAAATTTGGGGTGAACGTAATAATATTGCAGTGGTTGCACAAGGTCATGGTGCAGATTCTGCCTCGGTGATTTTTGATGCCTTTGAAAGTGCGCGTGCCAAAGGTGTTGATGTTCTTATTGCCGATACTGCGGGACGTTTACATAATAAAAGTCACTTGATGCAAGAGCTCACCAAAGTTAAACGCGTGATGCAAAAAATTGACGCAACTGCACCGCATGAAATCATGTTGGTGGTGGATGCCGGTACAGGTCAAAATGCGATTAATCAAGTCGAAATGTTTGATGAGGCGGTTGGCCTAACCGGACTTACCATTACCAAGCTTGATGGTACGGCAAAGGGTGGTGTGCTGTTTAACATTGCCAGTCGTACCCATGTACCGATTCGTTTTATTGGTGTGGGTGAAAAAATCGACGATTTACGTCCGTTTTCGGCAAAATCGTTTGTTGCAGCATTATTTGAAACAGAAAAGTAAAATGCCTGATGTTTCACACAAACTCCGCCAAGTGCGGAGTTTGTTGTTTTTAAGCTAATTGTTTGATTTAAAAAACAACATCTAAAAATAACTTATTCAAAGAAGTCCTCTGGAAACGACTAGAATCAACAGACATTAAAAGCTTGGGCATTCGTATTATTGGGGGAGTACTGCTGTGGCATTGTTAGAAAAAATTGGTCATGTCCTGAAGTCAGATATTACTAAAGATTTTAAGCTTAAAAAAAGAGCTGCAGAAGAAATACACGAATTAACTTTTGTTGATCATTTGAAAAAACGTCGCAGCATCTATGTGCTTGGGAAGAAGGTTCATTATAGTCAAGCCTATTTGGCAGAATTGATTCAGGAAGCTGTACGAAGTTGTCCATCGGCCTTAAATTCTCAAAGTTCACGAATTGTGGTGCTATTTGGTGAGTCTCATGAAAAATTTTGGGACATTGTCAAAGAAGTACAACGAAAATTGGTTGCGGTGCATGTTTTTGCAGGCACAGAGATGAAGATAGACCAATGTGCCGCAGGTTTTGGTACGGTTCTTTTTTATGAGGATCAGCAAACCATTCAGCGATTACAAAAGAAAATCCCTTTCAATGCGGGGGATTTTCCGGTTTGGTCAGAACAGACTTCAGGCATGGCACAATATGCAGTATGGACGGCTTTAGCTGATTCGGGGATCGGCGCTTGCCTGCAACACTATAACCCGAGTATAGATGCAGTAGTTGCTGACTATTTTAATATAGACGCATCGTGGTTGCTTCGAGCGCAGCTGGTTTTTGGTTCAATTGAACAAGATGCTGAGCTTAAACATGATCCACAAGATGGCGATCGATTTAGAATATTGGTCTAATCGATGCTATGAACAAATAAAGCACCTGTCGTAGGTGCTTTTTCTGTTTTAAATAGGCATAAAACTCAAAAAAGTACTTCATCAAATTGTTTTATAAATAAAACACAATGTCACTTTTTTAGTCATGTACTCATCATGGAATTAACATAAGATAAGTTCATTCTAATAATGTTTAACAAAAAAAGGGGTTATCCCATGTCATTTCTAGATCAAATGAAACAACGCCGTACCATTTACTCAATTAGTAAAAATGTTCCACTGGCACAAGAAAAAATCGAAGAAATCATCAAAGAAGCGGTTCGTAACAGCCCATCTGCTTTTAATTCACAAACCTCACGTATTGTTACTCTATATGGTGAATCACATACCAAATTCTGGAATATCGTACGTGAAACACTACGTAAAATGGTGCCACAAGATGCCTTTGAAAAGACCGATGCAAAAATTAACAGTTTTGCAGCAGGTTATGGCACCATTTTATTTTTTGAAGATCAAGATGTGGTCAAATCGTTGCAAGAGCAGTTTTCATTATATGCAGATCATTTCCCGGCATGGTCAGAGCATTCAAGTGGTATTGCACAGTTTGCCGTATGGACAGCATTGGCGGAACACCATATAGGGGCTTCATTGCAGCACTATCATCCTGTAATTGATGAGGAAGTTACCAAAACTTTTGACATTCCTAAAAACTGGAAATTACGTGCTCAGTTGGTGTTCGGTGCAATTGAAGCACCTGCCGGAGAAAAAACCTTTATGGATGATAAACTACGTTTTAAGACATTTAACTAAGCATTTCTTTACTTAAAGGCAAAAAGAGCGTTATTGAACGCTCTTTTTTATAGCTCAAAAAATCTTAAAAGTTTATATCTATGAAGTTGAAAAGCTTATCTCAACAAAGTCTTGAAGATGCTGGTGTATTGAAAATGGCTTTGTCATAAAATCGTCATTTATACATTGCATAGTGCAACTGAATTTTAACAATGAAAGAAGAGAAAGCAGAATGGCTTTAAGATTAACTTTTGCAGCAGCTGCATTAATGATCAGTGGTGCGGCATTTTCGGCGGTCACGATTACAGCACCTGAAGAAATCAAAATTGTTGCGGTAAATGATCAGGAAGTTAATACAGGATTATTCCGCTCAGCGAATAATCAATATAAAGTCGATGCAGGTGAAAGTAGTATTAGTGTGCGTTACACCCAATATTTTGAACACCTGAATGGTGAACACGACATTGTGAAGTCTGGTGTGGTGACCTTAAAAACGCCATTTCTAAAAGATGGTGAAAATTACCGATTAGATTTAGTAAATGCACCAGCAAGTTTTGAGGCTGCAAAAAAATATGCTGAACAACCTATCGTTGCTTTGGTTGATAAAAATAAACAACTACTGGTTCAACAAACCGGTGCAAACACAGAACAAAAACCTTGGTTAGGGCAAGGTATCTTTGCAAAAGCCACAGACTTAACCCAAAAAAAATCGGCACCTGTTAATCAACCTGCTGCTATTTATGCACAGACAACCAGCTTAAATTCTGGCGCAACTGTTAATTCTATTCATTCCGCAGATCAGCAACTGATTCAGCTTTGGCAAAAGTCGAATAAAGCAGAACGTCAAAAATTTATGAGCTGGTTGGCTGAACAAGCGAACTAATTCATAAAGTAACTCATTTAAAGAAAAACCCGCTTAGGCGGGGTTTTCTTTTTATTGTATGTGTAGTTGTGACATGGAAATTGGTTTTTTATAGATAAGAAATAGTAGAAACAGACTTAAAAAGTGAGAAAAACAGCATTTTGGATTAAAAAATAAACAGTCAGTTCTATTTTAAGGTTATTTTGATAAATAGGGGTTGCGCGCATTTAGAAACTGTATAGAATACGCTGCATCCCGACGAGATAGACGGAAACGAACGAAGCGCGAAGCGCTGAGTTGTTAAGTTTATAGCGTTGAGTGACTTGTCTCTGACGAAGAGCAAGAAGATCATTAAGAGATTATGAAGAACAACTTGTGTGGATTTTTACTGGTTGATCGATCGAAATTATTTTCATTGATTGATGGTAAAAATTACTCGAAGTTTATTTGAGAAATATTTGT
>NZ_JABERK010000049.1:0-18190 GCF_013004315.1 Acinetobacter sp. ANC 5378 | reverse complement strand
CAAAATGACTCCAGATGAGTTTTACTATGACCAGCTACCACAACAAAATAAGGTAGCTTAACTAGAGCAGAGTATCACTTATAAATAAGCTTTTAGTTGTTCAAACATGTGGGACCACCTCTATAGTGTTAGTCGCGTTTATCGTTATAAGAATAAAAATTTACGCAAAAACGTAAAAAACCGGAAATTAAAAGAGATCTTAAGCCAGTTTTTTAAATACATGAACTATCTTGTTTCCCATTGTCCATCTACCTCAATATTCACTTTTTCTCCTATACCACCGAATGCTTTTTTCATTCCAAAATCACTGCGATTCACCACCGCTTTAGATTCAACATCTAAAAGTTGTGGATTGGCTGTATTGGGTTTTAAAACTGTATCAAGGGTTACCGGCTTGGTGATACCGCGCAAGGTCAAATCCCCTTTTATACTGTAGTGATTATCGCCTAAAGCTATAAATTCATGACTGTTAAAAGTCGCAGTGGGGTATTTTTCTACATAAAATAAATCCTCTCCCAAGATCATATCTCTCAGTGAAGGCATGCTCAAGCTTACGCTGTTTACGTCCATGACAAACTGGGCTGAGGCATTTTGTGGTGCTGCTGAATCAAAACTCATACTGGACTGAACCTGCTCAAATTTCCCTTTTACGATAGAAAAACCCATCGACTTCACATCAAATCCCACATAAGTTTGTGGAGTAAATGTCCATTCCTGTGCATTTACATCCGCAACGAGACTCAAATTAATTGCACCAGTAATAAAGACACTTTTCAACGTGGTTTGGATATTCATCTGATCCACTCCTAGGTCGTTGCAATTTCTTGCTCCGACTTAAAAGCTTACTAAGATTTTTCAAGATTGGTTTTATCTTGTGTCAGGTATTTGTGCTGCAATTGTTGATAAGTAGACGTGTTCTGAAATTTGTGTAAAAACTCACTGGTGCCCAGTGGAAAAGCAGATTCGATAATTTCACCACGATAATACGCTTCACGCAGCGGGGTCGCTGAAATTGCCCCAACCAGGCTAGCAAGTTCCACCATCTCCCACTCTGGAAAAAGTTGCAGATAGTATGAAGATTCATCCTTAAAATGACCAATTAAACCCACTTTAGCTTCTGGCTCTACCACTTCTGACACAAGGGATTTCACCAGTTTTTGCCATTTTTCATCATTATACACATCAACCACATGAACAAACTTGATTCGCTTTTGGTCTGCTGCTGAAAAGTTGGACAAAATCATCTGTTCACGTTCAGAAGCACTAAACGGATTTTTAATATTGCGTTCATTTTGCGCAGAACCCAATGCCAAAATCACATTCTGACTTTGCTCTAATGCAATTTTAATCGTTTGCATATGTGCCAGATGAAAAGGCTGAAAGCGACCAATGAAAACCAGATAATCAAATGTATAGTTCATAACAGATCAAATTTTTGATGACTCGTGAGTTGTGCCGCCTAAATAAATATGCGACATAATAAACCTCATAAAATCAAATTAAGTTTTAAAGCAAGGATAGTACGATGACACTGAGCTGTATTCAACAACCTCATGAACATTTGGATGCGAATTTGGAAAATGGCGTACTGACCTTAGCCATTAATCGACCAAAAGCAAAAAATGCATTATATGGCGAATTATACCTCTGGATTGCCAAAGCTCTGGATGAAGCTGATCAAAATAAAGATGTCCGTGTAGTGATTTTACGTGGTGCCGATGCTGACTTCAGCGCGGGTAATGACATGCTGGACTTCATGAAGTTTATTCAAACTCCACTTGCCGGGAAAGCTGGAGATGCACCTCCATTTGTAGTATTAAAATCTGCTGCGAAATTTTCTAAACCTTTAATTGCCGCGGTTCGCGGTGTAGCCATTGGTATTGGGGTTACTATACTTTTACACTGTGATTTGGTTTATAGCGACAACACTGCCCTATTCCAGATTCCATTTGTGAGTTTGGGTCTATCTCCTGAAGGTGCTTCGAGCAAGCTGCTTATTCAGCAAGCCGGTTACCACAAAGCCGCCGAGCTGCTATTCACGGCGCAGAAATTTAACAGTGAAAAAGCCCTCAGTGCTGGTTTGGTGAATAGTATTGAAAAAGATGTGTATGCGACTGCATTGAAACAAGCGCAAACTTTGGCAGCGCTTCCATTGGCTTCAATTAAGCAAACCAAAGCTTTAATGAAACATAACTTGCAGGAAATTCTCGACTGTGTAGATGATGAAGCTGAAATCTTTATGAAGCGTGTGTCTTCGCCAGAGATGGCTGAAGCAGTGGCTGCATTTATGCAAAAGCGTAAGCCAGATTTTGCACAATTTAATTAATTTTTTTATCATTAAATAAAAAAACCACTGAATAGTGACATTGTTCAGTGGTTTTATGCGTTTTAATAGATCTAAATTTCAAGCTTTAAAATCTGAGTGAATAGAGATGACCGATTCAAACAAAACCAAAACTGAAAAGCAACGTTATTTTGAGCCAGCCCCGACAGATATTGATGTCGAAAACTTTAAAAAAGTCGTGCAAAGCCGTCGTTCTGTACGTAAATTCACTAAAAAACCCATTCCTGCCGAAGTACTGGATGATTGTTTAGACCTTGCCTTGCTTGCACCAAACTCATCCAATTTACAGCCATGGACCTTTTATGTGGTCCAAAACCCTGCCAAAAAGAAACAGCTGGTCAAAGCCTGTTTAAGTCAATTGGCAGCAAAAACAGCTTCGGAGCTGATTGTTTGTATCGCGCGTACTGACCGTATTGATGAAATGGCGAAAAAGAATATCAGTGACTTCCCATTTCCTGAAGCGCCAAAAGCACTAAAGCAGTACTACCGCTTTATTCCATATAACTATAAAACCGGTTACTTCAATGCTATTGGCAACTTTAAAAAAGTAGCTTTCAAAGTTGCACGTACCTTAGATAAACAATTACCTGTTACTGCATTCAACCCTGCAGATGCGAAACTATGGGCAACTAAGACCACAGCACTGGCTTGTGAAAATCTGGTTTTGGCTTTACGCGCTTATGGTTTTGACAGCTGTATGATGGAAGGTTTTGACGAACCTATGGTGCGTAAAATTCTAAACCTGAATGATCAGCAATATCCGGTGATGGTAATTGGTGCAGGTGAACGTGCAGTAGATGGCGTGTTCTTCCCGCAGTATCGTTTTGAGCGTGAGTTGTTTGTTCAGAAGGTTTAAGTTTAAGATTTGTATTTATAGAAATTAAATACCTTAATCTGATAGATATGTTGTGACATGGATGTCACGTAATTTACTCTTTATTTGCTAAGGTCTGTAATGGGAGATAGATCTCAACCGAATCAAAGCCAATTACAAAACAGCACTTACCTTTAAAGCAGGAAGTTGGATTAAAAGAAAAATGAAAAAATTAATACTGTTAGTGAACTTAGTTATTACTATAGTTTTATCAGGTTGTTCAGTTATACCAATGAAAAATTCCATATCATTTCAGATAAATGATCACTTAAAAGGACAGGACGTTGTTTACAAAAACAACTGGCCTGAATGTGGCAATTTATCGGGCACACCAGATGCGATAAAAAAGCAAAAATATATTACAACCTATAGTCGCTGTAAGGTTTCTCCTGAAGGTTATGTGCCTAAACAAATTATTATTGAATATGCGCCTTGGTTGACAATGGAACAAGTACAAAAAACATTAGGAGAGTATCCTCAAAAGGCCTTAAGTGACATAGTACTAGGCTTTGCTACAGAAAAAGAGAAAAATGAACTTGAAATATGGAATAGAAAACAACAAGAACTTATAGAAAAAATCCCAGCCACAGCATGGAAACAGATTGTACTTACCCCGCCTAAAGAGGTGAAAAAATACAAGTATCAAGTCCCTGAAGGTAAAGGCAACCGTAGCCGCGGTAAAGAGATTCATTACCTCATTTCCCCGAATCCCGATGGTAGCTACGACATAAAAACCAAATTGTACTGGGTCTCAAAATATCACAAATTCTGGAATTAAACTTCTATAGGTAATGCGACCACAACAGATGAAGCTATCTAAATTACACACGACTTCAACCGAATCAAAGCCAATTAAAAACAGCACTTATCTTTAAAAAGCAGTAAGTTGGATTAAAAGAAAAATGAAAAAAATATTAATAATGAGTAGTTTATTTATTCTAAGTGGCTGTCAAGCAACGGCGCCCCTTATGAAGAATAGTATCACTTTTGTCGTAGGACCTTCCGACTTTGAGCATAACTTTGTTTTTAAAAACAACTGGCCATTGTGTGGTAATTTTTATGATAGCGATGGAAATATGCCTGTAAAAAGAAAAACTAAATATTTAATACAGATAACACTTGCAAAGTATCCCCGGATGGTTACGTCCCTGAACAAATTATTATTGAATATGCACCGTGGTTAACTTATGAAGAGCAACAAAAAATACCTGAACTGAAAGGAAAAAAAGTCATAATTACTGGTGATAGAGTAACCCCTTATGGTATTACAAAAGATGCATTTCTAGGTAAGGACGAAAATGCTCTTAAATACAATTCAACCATTCTTAAGAAAAATATTGAATCTGCTATCGACAAACTCCCCTCTAGTGCATGGAAACAGATTGTAATTACCCCGTCTAAAGAGGTGAAAAAATATAAATATCAAGTTCCTGAAGGTAAAGGTAGTCGTAGTCGAGGCAAAGAGATCCATTATCTCATTTCTCTTCATCCCGATGGTAGCTACGATATAAAAACCAAATTGTACTGGGTCTCAAAATATCAAAAATTCTGGAATTAAACTTCTAGTAGGTAGTGCGGCTAGAGATAATGAAATTATTCAAATCATAAATTATCTTAACTGGATCAAAACTCATTACGGGACAGCATTAACCTTTATATCTAAGACAAGAGTTTATAATGATCAAACTCATTAAATTAAGCATAATTACTTAATATCTACCATCTGTATAAACTCAAACGCTGGCTCTTCATAAGGATGGCTGGCCCTAAGCGCTTTTGCCACATTGGATGCTTGATCTTCAGGAACAATGGTTTCTACACGCCACTCCTCAACATTTTCAAGTTCTCCGACTTCTCCAATAAACGGATTGGCCCCTTTCACTGGTTTAAACTGGCCTGTACCCAAAACCTGCCAGGCACAATGCTCATAGTTACCTATCCCCCCCGCACCTGCTTCAAATACAGCGAGTTTGGTTGATTCCAGATGAGATTCGGGAACGTAGTAGATTAATTTAAGCATTCCGGTATTTCTCTAAATTCATTGATTGTTATAGTAATACTACATACGCACGCATCTCTCTGTATGATTTATTACTTATTCAAAAATAATAAAAATCTAAATAGATATAGTTACAAGTAGCTATTACTTTTCGTGACATTTCTCTTACAGTTCAATCTTTTACACTGTTCAAAAAACACTCTATTTTAAAAACAAGATTTAATTTTACAAATTCGAGATGAAGTTTTTTAATTCACCTCTCGATCCTAACAACAATATTTTCATTACACCCAAAGTCATTCTAATAAAACAGTGCAATAAGTTATCTTGCTATTTCCAGATAGCCTTTACTGTTTCTCTGACTTTGATCTGGTGTAAGCAACTGGAGAAAATAAATGCTATTCATCATCAGTGTGCTTATTCAATTTTTTACAATCTGGGCAGTTTTCTTTTTTGGGTTGAGCCGTAATACCGGGGCAATTACCACCATTATCGTTGCAGTAGTCACTGCCTTTATTAGCGCATGGTCGCTGATTTTTGGTATTCCGCTCATCTTCATCAGTTTAATTGTGATGATTGATTCATTACGAATGGCATTGATTACTAAACCTGCCTATAAGGCTCTGGCGAATGCCATGCCAACAATGAGCACCACTGAGCGCGAAGCTTTGGATGCAGGCACCAGCTGGTGGGAAAAAGACCTGTTTATGGGAGCACCCGACTGGTCCAAATTTGAAAGCTATCCTTATCCTACACTTTCTCCAGAAGAACAATCTTTTTTAGATCATGAGGTCGAGCAGTTATGCAGCATGCTAAATGACTGGAATATTCATCATCACTATAAAGACTTGCCGCCTGAAGCCTGGACTTATATTCGTGAAAATGGTTTTTTAGGTCTGATTATTCCCAAAGAATATGGCGGACGTGCCTTTAGTTCATTTGCGCAAAGCCGGATTATGAGCAAAATTGCCTCTCGCTCATTGACCGCTGCCGTGAGTTGTATGGTACCCAACTCTTTAGGACCGGGCGAATTGCTTCTGCATTATGGGACTGAAGAACAAAAAAACCGATATTTACCTGGTTTGGCTAAAGGTGAAGAAACCCCCTGTTTTGGTCTTACCAGTCCTGAAGCCGGTTCCGATGCCGGTGCAATTCCGGATACTGGAGTTGTCTGTTATGGCGAATTTGAAGGTCAGCAAGTGCTTGGCCTACGCATGAATTTTTCCAAACGCTGGATTACCCTTGCTCCAATTGCAACCGTGATTGGTCTGGCTTTTAAACTGTATGATCCAGATGGATTATTGGGTGATACAAACAAGATGGAATATGGCATTACCTGTGCCTTGATTCCTGCCAGTCATGAGGGCGTAAAAGTGGGAGCACGGCACAATCCCGGTTCCCCTTTTATGAACGGAACAGTAGATGGCAAGGATGTATTCATTCCACTGGACTGGATTATTGGTGGTGCTGAAAATATTGGTAAAGGCTGGCGCATGCTAATGGAATGTCTGGCAGTCGGTCGTGGTATTTCCTTACCGGCATTATCGACCGCTGCAAGTGAAGTAACGTATTTGACCGTAGGTGCCTTTGCCAAGATCCGTCAGCAATTCAAGATTTCAGTCGGCAAATTTGAAGGTGTGCAAGAAGCGACCAGTGCTATTGCCAGTGATACCTATATGCTGGAAGCTTTCCGATATTTGGTTACTTGTGGTTTGGGTGGTGTTTCAAAAAGTATGCTGAAAAAAACAGGTTGGATTTTGATAAAATAGGGAAATGCAAATAACACTACAAATCAAATGCCCAACCTGTCTGAGTGGCAATATAAAGAAAAATGGTTGCAAAGTGGATGGGAAGCAAAACTATCAGTGCAAAGACTGTAAACGTCAGTTTATTGGTGACCATGCCTTAAGCTATCAAGGGTGTAACTCAGGTATTACTAGCAAGATATTACACTTAATGGTCAGAGGTAGTGGTGTAAGAGATATTGCAGAGGTTGAGTGCATCAGTGTTGGTAAGGTTTTACGCACTTTAAGTCAATCGACCTATCAGATTCAGCCTAAACAAAGCTATTACGAGTCTCTTGAAGTAGATGAGTTTTGGACTTTTGTAGGCAATAAACAAAACAAACAATGGCTTATTTACGCTTACCATCGAGAAACAGGTGAGATTGTTGCTTATGTTTGGGGCAAGAGAGATTTAGCTACAGTCCAACGACTTAAGGCTAAACTTAAAACATTGGGTGTTCAATACACTCGAATTGCGAGTGATCTGTGGGACAGTTTTGTCACTGCTTTTAAAAATTATAAGCAAGCGATTGGTAAGTTTTTTACTGTAGGTATTGAAGGTAATAACTGCAAAATAAGACATCGAATTAGGCGTGGGTTTAGGAGGAGTTGTAATTTTTCGAAAAAGCTTGAAAACCATTTTAAAGCCTTCGATTTAACCTTCTTTTACATCAATAATGGGTTCATTTAATGCCAGCATACTTTTTAAAACACCACCGTGGTTTGAACCAAGGCGGCAAACCTGCAGTCATGACCGCAATGGCAAAATACTACGCCACTGAAACCATGCGCCGCGTCGTCAATCACGGGATGGATGTAGTTGGTGGTCGTGCCATTCAAATGGGACCACGCAACTTTTTAGCACTTTATTATCAAACTATTCCCGTGTCGATTACCGTTGAAGGAGCCAATATCCTCAGTCGTTCCTTAATGATTTTTGGTCAGGGTTCGATGCGTTGTCATCCTTATCTGTTTGAGGAATTGCAACTGCTACAAGCTAAGGATAAAGAAACTGCCTTAAATACCTTTAACGATATGCTGTTCAAACATTTAGGCTATACCTTTAACCGGACTGCACGCGCCTTTGCTTATGGCTATATCGGTGGCTCATCAGATGCACCAAAAAGTGCAGATGACTTTACTCACCCCTACTATAAGATGATTAACCGTTTAAGTACTAACTTTGCACTAACTGCAGATATGTGTTTAGGCTTACTTGCGGGAGATATTAAACGTAAAGAAATGCTTTCGGGTCGCTTGGCAGATATTCATGCCAACCTGTTTATCAGCACTGCCATTCTTAAATATTATGAACATGGTAAAAAAACGGAAGCTGAACAGGTTCATGCCAAACTGGCCTTGGAAAAATCACTATTTAATGTGCAGGAAGCTTTTTATGGTCTGTTTGATAACTTCCCTGTCGGCATTGCGGCTGGCTTAGTGAAATTCATCTGCTTCCCGCTCGGTCGTCCTGTTAATAAACCAAGCGATGCGTTGAAACAACAGGCTGGCGAGATCATTATGCAGGACAATGCTTTCCGCGATGAACTGAAAAAACACGTGTTCTATAACACAGCAGAAGATGATGTTACTGGCCGTATGGAATCGACCTTTAACATGTTACTTGAGTTAGAGCCGCTTTGGGACAAGTTCAAGAAAGCCGAATCGAAAGGTCAGTTTAAAGGTTTAACTTTTGATGAACGTATTAGGGATGCGGTAGAAACAGGTTTTATCACTCAACAGGAAGCATCCAGTCTACTGACCTATAATGCAAAACGTTACGACAGTATGCTGACCGATGTTTTTGATTCTGAGCTTGATCAAGCTTTGGAACTAGAAAATCCTTATAATAATGAGGAAGAATCCGCACCTATGCCTGATCCAAAACAGCAAGAACCGTTAGCACCATAAAAATCTTAGAAATAAAAAACGGCTTGTTGAGGCCGTTTTTTTATAGTTACAATTCTAGTAAGTTACTGAATCTGATTATTTAAACTTTACCGAAGTTTAGTTATGATCTTTTCAGTCATAATTACCTAGAAGAAAGATGAGCTGTGTCTAATAAACAAAATATTAATGAAATAGCCTTATCAACTGCAGAAAATATTGCTGATGAGTTAATTTTTAAATCAGCAACAACATTTGTTGAAGATTTAGCTAAATCAGTTCCTTTGGCTTCAATGGCCCTCGCATTAACAAAGGCAATATCGAACTATAAAACAGCAAAAGATCAACGCCAGTTATTAGCTTTTATTCAAGAAACTCAAAATACTGATCGAAGCTTTATAGAAAAATTCTTTAAAGATAAAAACAACACTGAATTAGGTTTCGAAATTCTAGGAATTCTTGACCAAACTTATTTAGAAAAGCAAGCTAAGATGATTGCTCGTTCCACGAAACTATTTAAGGATCAAATAATTTCAAAGCAACAATTTGATCAATATACTTATATAGTTACTAAGCTAAATAATCATCTTATAAACCTTTTACAGGAACTTTATTTTCTAAAAACTAATAACGAAGATCAAGAATTCGAGTTTGATATTTCTAATCCCAATATGGAATTGGTTAGTTTTGGTTTTTTAAAGGAAGTATCCTCTCCTCTTTATCCTGGAGCTACTCAAATTGCTCGATTTAAAAGAACAGATAGTTTTTATTATTTTTACAAAAACATTTTCAAAGACTAAATCACATGACTAGCGACATGGATGTCGCACGTTTGGTAGGGATATAAGGACGTATCCTCTACCAAACAAAGCATTTTTGTTACTTTTAATGCTTTAAAAGTAAAAGAATCAAAATATACAGCACAAAAAAACCACCTCACGGTGGCTTTTTCAATTTAAGAATTTTGAAGCAAATAGCTACCGATCAAGAACAACATTTGCAACCCAACGACTGCCATAAAAAACATCCAGCCTTTCTTACGTAAAGTCGCTTTATCAACATTTGTATATGTCACAGTTTTTAGCATTGTGTCACCTCACTTAGAGATTCAATCCTGAACTTATATTTAGTGAAGCATCTTTCCTCTATATTGCATCATCATTGTGCATAAAACACACAAATATTGTTTCACTCCAATATAAAAGCAAAATCCAAACCAAGTCCAGCGGGAGAAATAAAATTAAATAAAAAATATATACAAAATAAAAAAGCCACCCGAAGGTGGCTTTTTTCAAAACACTTCAGAATTAACCAATGAACTTACGTGCATTGCGGAACATGCGTAACCATGCACCATCTTCAGTCCATTCTTCAGGTTTCCAAGAATGCTGAACTGCACGGAAGTTACGTTCAGGGTGCGGCATCATAATCGTTGCACGACCGTCCATAGACGTCACACCAGTAATCGCTTCCGGTGAACCGTTCGGGTTCAATGGATATTGCTGTGTAGGATTACCGAAGCTGTCTACATAACGTAGGCTGACTTGATTACCTGCATTTAATGCAGCAATTTTGTCTTCAGTTGCAACAACACGACCTTCACCATGCGCAACTGCGATTGGTAAAATCGAACCTTCCATACCATCTAACAGGATCGAGTGAGATTTTTCTACACGTACGTTAACCGCACGCGCTTCAAAAACTTCAGAAGTGTTGCGGTGGAAACGTGGCCAAGCTTCAGCACCCGGAATCAGCGGAGCCAATTGCGACAACATTTGACAACCGTTACAGATACCCAATGAGAAGGTTTCTTGACGATTAAAGAATTTCTCAAATTGATCACGAAGTTTAGGGTTGAATAGAACCGATTTAGCCCAACCACCACCTGCACCCATGACGTCACCATAAGAGAAACCACCACAAGTCACCAGACCTTCAAAGTCATCCAGGCTAATACGACCCGCAATCAAATCACTCATGTGAACATCGACAGTGTTGAAACCAACTTTGTCGAATGCCGCAGCCATTTCAATATGACCATTTACACCTTGTTCACGCAAGATCACCATATTTGGACGACGTGAATTAATAAACGGCGCTTCAACTGGTTCATTCAAGTCAAATGTCGGCTGTGCAATGATGCCTTTGTGATTCTTGTCTGTGATTAAAGCAAACTCAGAATCCGCAGTTTCCACGTTGTCACGCAGGCGTTGGATTTGGTGAGACACTTCAGTCCAAGCCACTTGCAAGTCAGCACGTTCAAGGACTAAACCATTGATAGACAATTGATCCGTGTTGTTTACACGACCAACAACGCTAATTGCATCTTTCAATACTGATTCAGCAACTTCAGCTTGTAGTGCTTCCCAATCGCTTGCTGCGATTTGAAGTACCGCACCAATTTCTTCAGCAAATAAAGCTTCAGTCGATTGATCTTCAAGTGCTACACCTAAACGTGAAGCAAACATCATCTCTGCAACAGTCGCAAGTAAACCACCATCACCAATGTCATGGTAAGCCTTCACTAAGCCACGGTTGTTCCAGTCTTGTACTAAAGCGAAGAATGCTTTGAAGTCATCGAAGCTGTCTACGTCAGGCGTTACAGAACCAATGGCTTTGTAAACCTGAGCCAAGATCGAACCGCCTAAACGGAACTGACCTTTAGACAAGTCAATGCGAACCAATACTGAATCTTCATCTTTCAATTCAGGTGTTAATGTTTTACGCACATCACCGACGGGTGCAAATGCTGTAATCACACCTGTCATTGGTGAAGTGACTGCTTTGTCTTCGCCTTCGTCGTTCCAGGTAGTACGCATAGACAATGAGTCTTTACCCACTGGAATCGCGATACCCAAGGCTGGACACATTTCCATACCAATGGCTTTAACACCTTCAAATAGCGCTTGGTCTTCGCCTTTTTGACCGGCAGCCGCCATCCAGTTCGCAGACAATTTAATATCGCTGATCTGTTCGATGTTGGCACACATGATGTTTGAAATCGATTCAGCCACAGCCAAACGTGCAGAAGCCGCAGGATTGAGCAATGCAACAGGAGGACGCTCACCCATCGCCATTGCTTCACCTGTATAACCTACAAGGCTTGTAGTGGTCACTGCAGCATCCGCTACAGGAACTTGCCAACGACCCACCATTTGGTCACGTGCAACCATACCGGTAATCGAACGGTCACCAATGGTGATCAGGAACGATTTAGACGCAACGGTTGGGTTTTTCAGAACTCGGAAGATCGCATCTTTTAGATCAACATTTGCAGCAGTGAAGTCATCGCCTTTACGTTCAATGGTTTCATATGAACGGCTCATGCGAGGTGTACCACCCAGCATGACTTGCATTGGCATATCCACGGCTTTGTTACCAAACAATGGATCTTCAACTGTCAAGTGACGTGCTTCAGTCGCTTCACCCAACACGGCAAACGGACAGCGTTCACGGGCACAGATCGATTCAAAGAGTTCTAATGAAGATGGACGAATCGCCAATACATAACGTTCTTGCGCTTCATTTGACCAGATTTCCATTGGAGACATGCCTGGCTCTAATGAAGGAATCTTACGAAGATTCAAGACTGCACCAAGTTCGTGATCGTTCACGAGTTCAGGCATGGCATTCGATACACCGCCTGCACCTACGTCATGTACAGATACGATTGGGTTGTTATCTTCAAAGCGCCAGCAAGTATCAATCACTTCTTGGCAACGGCGTTCCATTTCTGGGTTTTCACGTTGTACAGATGCGAAATCGAGGTTTTCACCGAGTTTACCGCTATCTACAGAAGATGCTGCGCCACCGCCTAAGCCGATCAGCATTGCAGGACCACCCAGCACGATCAACAAGTCGCCCGGTTGAATTGGATCTTTTTCTACATGGTCAGGACGGATGTTACCGTAACCGCCGGCAATCATAATGGGTTTGTGGAAACCTTTTACATCGCCATTGAC
Organism: Acinetobacter sp. ANC 5378; assembly: GCF_013004315.1. Lineage (NCBI taxonomy): Bacteria > Pseudomonadati > Pseudomonadota > Gammaproteobacteria > Moraxellales > Moraxellaceae > Acinetobacter > Acinetobacter sp. ANC 5378. The sequence continues at coordinate 5,340 of NZ_JABERK010000049.1, read as the reverse complement.
GTTTTGTTCGAAAGTACGGAAGTAACCATTTAAGGCAGGACGACCAAATTCGTTATTAAACGCAGCGCCACCTAAAGGACCATCAATCATGATCTGGAGTGGAGATGCCATACGCGATGGTTTGCCGTAGTTGTCTTCCCAAGGTTGTTCAAACCCAGGAATATTCAAGTTAGACACGGTGAAACCTGTTAAACCCGCTTTTGGTTTACCGCCACGACCTGTTGCGCCTTCATCACGAATTTCACCACCTGAACCTGTCGCTGCACCGGCAAATGGTGCAATCGCTGTTGGATGGTTATGGGTTTCCACTTTCATGAGAATATGAGCAGCCTGGCTCTTGTATTTATAAACGTGGTGACCGTTTTCATCCGGTTTTGGATAGAAACGTTGTGTGTCATAACCCACGATTACAGAGGCATTGTCTTTATATGCTGACAATACATCTGCAGGAGATTCTTTATAGGTATTTTTAATCATCTGGAACAATGACAATGGTTGTTTTTCACCATCAATTGTCCATTCTGAACCGAAGATTTTATGACGGCAATGCTCAGAGTTTGCTTGAGCAAACATCATCAGCTCGATGTCATGTGGGTTACGACCCATCTTGGTAAATGCTGCAGTTAAGTAGTCGATTTCTTCATCAGACAATGCAAAACCAAATTCAGAGTTGGCTTTAACCAGTGCTTCTTTACCTTGACCTAAAATATCAATGCTATTTAAAGGTTTTGGTTCAGTCTCGTTAAATAAAGCAACGGCATCATCAATTTGACTGAAAACGCTTTCAGTCATGCGGTCATGCAATGCCAGTTTCACTTCATTCGATATTTCAGAAATACCCTTTAAAGTAAACAAAACACCGCGTTCAAGGCGGTGTATCGGGGTATTACAATTGGCAAAAATATCAGTCGCTTTAGAAGACCACGGAGAGATTGTCCCTAAACGCGGTGTTACAAGAACTTGAATTTCATCACTTGCTGCTTGGCGAACTTCAAAAGACGCACCGTCATTTAATAGTTGTAATGCAGATTGATGCTGCTGCTCGTTGAGCGCTTGATCAAACAGATAAATCCATTGACTTTCAATTGATTGAACAGAACTCATTGACGCTAAACGGTTTAAGAGTTGAGTTTTCTTAAAAGAAGAGTGTGCTGGTGCACCGGCCACGATAAACATGCTGATTTTGGCTCCACGGGCAGGTCTTTTGGACCATACCGCCAATGTGACTTAGAGAGAGCGCATATTCTACTGTGTATTGGCAAAATCAGCTAGATAGAAATTCACGAATGTGGCATCTATTCATGTAAGAATAATGAAGAATACTTTAATTTTCAGTTAAAAATTTTGAATTTTATCTCTATCGAATTCTTTAGCATCTTGTTTCTAAATGTTATTTACAATTCGTAGAGTGATTGCCTAGCAAGGGTTTTCAGCAGATGAACCTCTGCCTCTGCTACAATTTTAAGTGATTGCGGATCAACCTGATCAAGACTATCACCAGCACTGAAATAACACAGCGAAAACTCAAGCACATCATCTTTCATTTGTTCATTAAATAGAATAATAGAAGTCTAAGTCCGCATTATTCTCAGAGTTTGAACCAGCATGATCAATGCGATTTAAAAACATTCAGGAAACACGAAGCATCCCCTGACCGTTTATGTTCTCTATTCACAAGACAAATCATGTCGCACCACTCTAGTCTGTTCGGCTTTTTTTTGGCATGATGATTTCAGGTCATCACTGAATAATGATAAATGGAACAAATGCGTTGGTTAGAACTACTTTCGACAGTTCGTATTGGTAGCAAAAAACAAAGTACAGAACAGGCACGTAGCCCCTTTCATAAAGATTATGACCGCATTATTTTCTCGCAAAGTTTTCGTCAACTCAACCGTAAAACCCAAGTTCATCCGCTGACACAGCACGACGGTATTCATACCCGTTTAACCCATTCGCTGGAAGTATCCTGTATTGGTCGTTCACTCGGCATGCTTGCGGCTGAAAAAATTAAAGATCAACTGCCAGTGTGGATTTCTCCTGCCGATGTCGGGGCGATCATTCAGGCAGCGTGTTTAGCCCATGATATTGGCAATCCACCTTTTGGACATGCCGGTGAATATGCCATTCGCGAATGGTTTGATGATGCTTCACATGGCAACTTTTTAGAAAAACTCACCCCTGAAGAACAAGCCGATGTACGCCAGTTTGAAGGCAATGCCCAAGGTTTACGCTTACTAACCAAAATTGACTATCATCCTAATGATGGTGGCATGCGCTTAACTTACGCAACCTTAGGGGCTTACTTAAAGTACCCATGGCTGTCCAAAACCATTGCCTCACAAGGAGACCGCCCTGCCAGTCAACGTGCAAAGTTTGGTTGTTATCAATCCGAAAAAGAGATTTTGAAGCAAATTGCCGAGCAGCTCGGTTTAATTCAGCTGGGTGAATATCACTATTGCCGTCATCCACTGACCTATTTATTAGAGGCAGCAGATGACACCTGTTATGCCCTGATTGATCTTGAAGATGGCATTATCTTAAACATGCTCTCTTATGAAGAAGTGGAGCCTATTTTCCTGAACTTAATTGGTGATTATGGCATTCCTGAAGAATTGGCCATGTTGCACACCACTTGGCAACAAAAGATTGCTGCCTTAAGGGGACGAGTGATGAAACGCTTGGTAGATGAAGTCACTACCGCATTTGCCAAACATCATCTGGAAATTTTGAGTGGTCAGCTTAAAGGCAGCTTATTGCAATATTGTTCTGAGGATATTGAACGTGGCATTGACCGAGCGAAGAACTTGGCACGTGACAAAATTTTTGAACATCCGCAAAAAGCCGGTTTGGAAATTATTGCCCATCAAAGTTTGCAAAATATTTTGGATGCCTTTATTCCTTTGACCACGCCGCATAAAACTTTAAGTTTTAAGGAACAGCGATTGATGTCCATGCTGCAACGTGCTGGAGTCTATTTTGAGAGTAATCACTATGAAAATATTATGCAGGTCTTGGATATTATTTCTAAATTTTCAGACCATCAGGCCTATAACCTATCGCAAGAGTTACAAGGCAACAAAGCCGGCTGGATGTAAAGATTTTGCAGATATTCAGGCGAAACTTTCTGCAAAATTTAAATAAATATGCGTGCGCATTTTGCCTTTCGTGCAAATGCTCACTACTATGCAACGAACGATAGATAAGTGAAAAAATCAAAATGATTGGATGTCTCATTGGTGAAGTATTTGCTTTAGAAGCACCGACAGTACTGTTAAATGTAAATGGCGTGGGCTATGAAGTGGATACCCCACTTTCTACATTTTGCCAATTACACAAAGGACAAAAAGTAACGCTATGGACGCATTTAACCGTACGTGAAGATGCACAATTGCTTTATGGCTTTTTAGATGCACAAGAGAAAACCATTTTCCGTACACTTCTGAAAGTCAACGGCGTTGGTCCTAAAATGGCGCTCGGTATTTTATCGACTTTAAGCATCGACTTACTCATTCACACCGTTGAAAATGAAGACCTGAATACACTGGTTAAAGTTCCGGGTGTCGGTAAAAAGACTGCTGAACGTCTCATGATTGAACTACGGGATCGCTTTAAAGCCATGTCTTCAGGCAATGTTCCGACCAATTCAACAGCGCCACAAATTCAGTTTATGGGGAATTCAGCGGTTGCTGAAGCAGAAGCAGCTTTACAATCACTAGGTTATAAACCTTTAGAAGCTCAAAAACTGATTAATGCTGTGAAAGGTGATTACACCGAAGCCGGTGATATTATCCGTGCTGCATTAAAATCGATGAATAAATAACTTGTAGTTAATTTACTCATTCAAATTTTAGATACACGATTGGCGACATGGATGTCGCCGAGTTGGATTGGGATATATCCTCAATCCAACAAAAGATTTTTGTTACTTTTTATCTTTCAAAAGTAAATACTGCCTACGCAAAGGCAAAATGAGTTCGAGAGATTTTTTGAGGCTGTGAATTTATCCAGCTCAAATCAACCATTTAGGGATAGATTCAACAAATATGCAAGACCGTCTCATCAGTGGTTCTGAAAAACCCGAAGATCATTTTGATCGTGCCATTCGCCCGACTTCACTGGATGACTATGTTGGTCAGCCGGTGGTACGCGAGCAAATGGAGATCTTTATTGGCGCAGCACGTGGTCGTGGTGAAGCACTCGATCACACTTTAATTTTTGGTCCACCGGGTTTAGGTAAAACCACGCTGGCCAATATTATCGCGCGAGAAATGGGCGGTAATTTAAAATCCACTTCAGGTCCTGTACTGGAACGTGCCGGCGATTTGGCAGCCATGCTGACCAATCTTGAAGAAGGTGATGTTTTATTTATTGATGAAATCCACCGTCTTTCACCAGTGATTGAAGAAATTCTGTATCCGGCAATGGAAGATTACCAACTCGATATCATGATTGGTGAAGGACCGGGTGCACGTTCGATTAAACTGGATTTACCGCCATTTACCTTAGTGGCTGCAACGACGCGTGCAGGCTTACTGACCTCTCCACTGCGTGACCGTTTTGGTATTGTGCAGCGCTTAGAGTTTTATTCAGTGGCTGACCTGACTCATATTGTGTCACGCTCAGCATCGTTAATGGATGTTCCCATGACTGCTGATGGTGCAAAAGAAATTGCCCGTCGTGCACGTGGTACACCGCGTATTGCCAACCGTTTACTACGTCGTGTACGTGACTATGCTCAAGTCAAAGGCACAGGTGAAGTTAATCAGGATATGGCGCAACGTGCGCTGGATATGTTGAAAGTCGATAAAGATGGTTTGGACACTTTAGACCGTCGTTACTTGAGCATGTTGTTAGAACGATTTGATGGTGGTCCTGCCGGTGTGGAAGCCTTGGCAGCCGCGATGGCTGAAGATTCGGGTACATTAGAAGATGTGATTGAACCGTATCTGATTCAGCAAGGCTATACCATGCGTACTGCACGAGGCCGTATTGCCACCAATATGGCGTATTTGCAGTTTGGGATGACTCCGCCAGAGCCGAAAGAGAAGTGATAAAAAAGCAGCCTAGGCTGCTTTTATTATTTTCATTTTGCAGTAACTTATTTATTTCCGAAAATACCAGTAAATTTTTTCCATAAATTTCTTCCACTTCTATAGATAAGACTTCTATTTTTATATATTTTTTCTGTAAATCAAGTATTTCCATTTTCAAAGAATTCGCGGATTCAAATACCAAGTGCGACACATTTGTATTTAGTTGAAAAAGTTAGGTGTATTAGAATCATTAGACTTTTTCAACTCGCAATTGGAAAGCACACAATGAAGCAATACACCCAAC